>NZ_JBSPZB010000003.1:0-238485 GCF_053851875.1 Bacillus sp. A015 | reverse complement strand
AATTCCCGCATGATCTCTTTCATAGGTACGCCTGCCAATCTCATTTCTACAGCCTTCCGTTTGACTTCAACCGGATAACTCACTCTTGTCCCCATAGAAAAAACACCTCCATGTCTTATTTCGGATAACAACGATCCGTTTTCAAACTTGAAGGTGTTTTTTATTTGTCTCATCTTATGGGGTCAGTCCCATGGGTTAGAGGCTGTTTTTTTATTGATCTATTTTCTCTAGAATTTCCTTCAGGCGGCCTTCAAGCTTTTCAGCCGTCATCGCACCTCCGCCTAAGCTGAAGTATTCATCACCTTTTTTTAACAAAAGTGTAGGATAGCCATTCACGTTTAGTTGTTGAACCTTCGCAAAGTCGGCATACGCATCATTGATTGTTTCTTTTTCCTTCAACCGTTCAATCACTGCATCAGGATCAAGATGATGAGCCATAGCAATCTCTCGATAAGTTTCTTCATCACTCAGGCTTTTTCCATCTTGATAAAAAGACTTTTGCATGGATGAGGCCAAATACAATACCCGCTCTGGCGCGATCGATCTTAATGCTGAAAACCCAATGGCCGCAGCCTCAGAGTCTAAAAGAAATGTGCCGTTTGCTAGCAGTTCCTCGTAACGTTCACCAAATTCAACACCAGTCAGCTGACTGATACGCTGATTTGCTTCTGAAATGTGTGGATAATCCTTTATCGGTAGACTTCTATCTCCTACAAATAAACCGCCCGACACAAGTGTCAGTGGTATTTCCGGGTGATTTTCGTGTAAAGTACGGATACTGTTAGAAAATCCATAACACCAGCCACAATATGCATCCCATACATATATAAAAGACACTTCTTGATCATTCATATGAAAGGCTCCTAACTCAGCGCTCCTCATTCGACAGCGAAACGCTTGTTTTTTCTCTCTTATTCTGCTTCAGATACAACTGTAAAACGTTCTCCAACATGGGCAGCCTGCTCAAGTTCATCAACAAGCGCAATGGCGTAGTCGGCATAGCTCACATAGCTGTCACCTTTTGAATTGACAATAAGATGATCCTTTCCTTTCACATAAGAACCTGTACGTTTGCCTTCTGGATCAAAGAATGCAGCTGGACTGAGGAATGTCCATTTTAATCCTTCGGTCTTTTGAAGATCCTTTAGGTTTTCTCCTTGCTGTGAAGCAGTGGCGATGTATTCTTTTGGAAACTCTGGAGTGTCAACAAGTCTCGTTGTTTTGGCCTCATCTACAAATAGACTGCCTGCTCCGCCCACAACGATTAAACGAGTCTCCGGTGCCTCTTTCAAGATATCAATGAGCTTTTTCCCAGCCTCTACGTGAAGATGCTCCCTTCCAGCAGGTGCGCCAAATGCATTCACGATGACATCAAAACCTTTGATGTCTTCTGCTTGCAAGTGAAACACATCCTTCTCTAGAACGGCTACGCTTGTATCTGTCACCTTTTGTGCATCTCGAACGATTGCCGTCACTTCATGTCCTCTTGATTGAACCTCTTTTAAAATTTCTTGTCCTGCTTTACCTGTTGCGCCAATGATTCCAATTTTCATGTTAATTCCTCCTACAATATGGTTTTATTTTTATAACGATAGGTGTAACTAATTTAGTTACAACAGAGGTAAAAAAAATTGAATAGATCATCCAATTTTTTTGATTAACACATGCGTTAGTTCACTTAATTTGATCTCAGCAAGTACTTGCTCCATCGCACTTTGAGCCCGGCATAAAATTAATTCAAGCACCGCTTGAATATTTGCACCGATCGGACAGTCAGGATTTGGGCTTTCATGAATTTGAAACAATTCTCCCTCGTCCACGACTTCAACCGCTTTATACACATCGAGCAGTGTGATGTCGTCTTCACTGCGGTTCAGCTGAGAACCACCTTTGCCAAGACTCGTTGAGATTAGGCCTGCTTTTTTTAATTTACTCATAATGCGGCGGATGACCACTGGGTTTGTATTCACGCTTCCTGCGATATCCTCCGATGTCTGTAATGATCCTTTTTCAAGTGATAGCAAGGCCAGAATATGGACAGCGACAGTAAATCTGCTGCTGATTTTCATGTTTTCTCACCTCTGTTGTAATCATTATAGTTACACCACGTCAGAATGTCAACAAAAAAGTCTGCCGAGCTACTCAGCAGACGTAGATTGACGTGCTTCCATTTGTTCTTTCGTATAAATCATGCGCATTGGATTTCCTCCAACAAAGGAGCCTGCCGGGACATCCTTATGAACAAGTGTACCCGCCGATACGATCGCACCATCACCGATCGTCACTCCAGGCAGAATGGTTGAATTTGCTCCAATTAAGACTTCATCACCAATATAGACTTCCCCAAGCCTGTACTCTTTAATCAAATACTCATGGGACAAGATGGTCGTGTTATAGCCGATCACACTATTTCGACCGACAGTGATTTTCTCAGGAAACATCAGATCAACCATAACCATTAAGGCAAACGCCGTATCCTCGCCGACTTTCATACGAAGGAAGGTCCGATACATCCAGTTTTTCATTCCCATAAAGGGCGTGTACCTTGCCATTTGAATAAAGATAAAGTTTTTCACAACTTTGAGAAAGGGGACCGTCCGATAGACTTGTCTAAGCGAATTGACCCCTTTTACAGGATAACGATCTGTTTTTCTCAACTTAATCAGCTCCAACAATCGCCAAGAGATCACTCATTTTCTTCAGCATGAAATCAGGGCGATGCTTTAAAAGGGCCTCTTCTCCCTTAATGGACCAAGCGACACCTGCCGTTTTTGTCCCTGCCGCTCGACCAGACAAAATGTCGTGATAATTATCACCGACCATCACCGCTTCATGTGGATCACTGCCAAGTTTGGATAATGCCAGCTGGACTGGTTCCGGATGCGGTTTCTCATTTTGTACATCATCCAGTGTCACAATCACCTCAAAGAATGGCTCTAAACCTGTCAGCTTCAATCCCATTAAGACCGTATCACGTATCTTCGTTGTAACAATTCCGAGCTTAAATCCTCGATCCTGAAGGATTTTCAACGTATCTATAACCGTCTCATACTCAGTCACAAGCAGATCATGCTGTTCATGATTAAACGTCCGATACATCTGAATCATGTCATCCGTCAGATTCGGGTCCATCGCAGAAAATGTATCAAACAGTGATGGACCAATAAAATGAAGGATATCCTCACGACTGTACTGACCAGGATAATAATGATCCAGCGTATGCTGAAATGAAGCAATAATTAATTCATTTGTATTGATTAACGTGCCATCTAAATCAAATAGCACTGTGTTGATAGTTGATTCGTTCATATAGCTTCCTTTCTAACAGCTGCATGTTCCCGCTTCCGCCAAATATAGCTAATGGCAGCTGTCAATAAAATGGCAGAAATCAGGCGGATGACAAGAAGCGGCCATACTGGAATGCCAAGTGGAATAAAAATCAGGGTATCTTCAACCACCGCATGACAAGCAACAAGGAAAATGAAGGCAAGGGTTAAATCCTTTTTGCTCACACCGTCCTCTTCCACTGCCTTCATCATCACTCCCGCTCCATAAGCTAGACCAATGGTTAATCCAGCCACCATCGTCATAGACGTATTTTCTTTCATTCCAAGCATTCTAGTAAAAGGAGACAGCCACTTAGACAAAGTATGCAGCCACCCTAAATCTCTCATGAATTGAATGATGATCATGAGAGGGATGACGATACAAGCCAGCTGGAGTACACCAAGAAAGGCTTTCTGTACAGCAAGAAGAACGATCATATACCAGCTTGAAGGCACATCAGCCGCCTGAGCTGCTGTAAGCAATCCATATTGCGCAGTTTCTTGTCCGCCCTGCCAAACGAGATGAATGACAATAGCTGAAACAACGGCAAGACAGATTCTGACTAACAAAATTACAGACACCCTCAGTCCAACCTTTGCCGCCACTGTCGATTCGATAATCAGGTTATGACAAAAGGATAGCATCACCGCTAAAATGAACACTTCCTTCACAGGAAGCTCTAATGTCAAGATAGCAGCAATACCCGCATACAAGTTCAGCATATTTCCTAATACAAGCGGAATCGCCGCTTCCCCCGAAAGACCAAACAACCCCATAAATGGCCGTATGAATTGTATAATCCAATCCATAACAGGCGTATGCTGTAAGATACTGACGAGAATAGTAACCGGAAAAATGACTTTTCCAAGTG
Organism: Bacillus sp. A015; assembly: GCF_053851875.1. NCBI lineage: Bacteria > Bacillati > Bacillota > Bacilli > Caryophanales > Bacillaceae > Bacillus > Bacillus sp. A015. The sequence goes on along the minus strand of NZ_JBSPZB010000003.1, from coordinate 234,287 downwards.
TCCAAGTCGTCGACAGCCCTGCTTTAAAGCCGTTTTTCCATGTCTCCCCCATCTCTTCTGATCCCCCCTGCTTAATTCTCTTTATACGGAATGGATGCGTAGCCTTTGATTCTTCTAAAGACAATCAGCAAAACAGCTGCTATAAATATCGCAATTGAAATCATCTGTGCGATTCGAAGATGGTCTGTCAGCATTAAGCTGTCCGTTCTCATTCCTTCAATGAAGAAACGGCCAATTGAATACCAAATTAAATAAGACAAGAAAATTTCGCCTCTACGCAGCGATGTTCTGCGTAATAAAATCAAAATCACAACGCCGGCAATATTCCATAATGATTCGTATAAAAACGTTGGGTGATAATAGGTCCCATCAATATACATTTGATTAATGATAAACTCAGGCAGATGCAAATTTTCTAAAAAGGCTCTTGAGACAGCCTCACCATGCGCTTCCTGATTAATAAAGTTGCCCCAGCGCCCGATAGCCTGCCCTAGTAAAATACTAGGTGCTGCCACATCGGCGATTTTCCAAAAGGATACCTTTTTCACTTTTGTAAATACGATGGCTGTCAGCACTGCACCTATCAGCCCGCCGTGTATTGCAATTCCGCCATTCCAAATCTTAATGATTTCATTTGGATGCTGCTGATAGTAGTCCCATTCAAAGGACACATAATAAATTCGTGCACAAATAATGGCGATTGGAATCGCAAATAAGATTAAGTCAATAAACGTATCTTTATTGATTCCTCTTTTTTCACATTCTCTCAGTGCGAGCCAGAGTCCAAGCAAGGCTCCTACCCCTATAATCACACCATACCAATGAACCGATATAGGTCCGAGCTGAAAAGCAATCGGATCAATTGGTTGAATTGCTTCGTTCATATAGACAACTCCTATTCATCCTGGCCATTGTCTTCAATGACATCGGCAAGTTTACTTGTAAATTGTTCCGCTGCATTATGCCCCATTCGTTTCAATCTGAAGTTCATCGCAGCCACCTCAATAATGACCGCTAAATTTCGTCCTGGACGTACAGGGATGGTCAGCTTCGGTACATCTGTATCAATGATCCGCATTTTTTCTTCTTCAAGCCCTAAACGATCATACTGCTTGCCTTGTTCCCAAAGCTCAAGGTTCATCACAATCGTAATTCTCTTATAGCTTCTGACGGCGCCTGCTCCAAATAAGGTCATCACATTAATAATACCTAATCCACGAATTTCCAGAAGGTGTTCAATCAGCTCTGGTGCGCTTCCAACTAACGTATCCTGATCCTCTTGACGGATTTCCACGCAATCGTCTGCAACCAGCCTGTGTCCCCTCTTCACTAGTTCTAAGGCTGTTTCACTTTTTCCTACTCCGCTTTTCCCAATTAACAAAACACCTACACCATATACATCTACGAGCACGCCATGAATGGCAGTCGTTGGTGCAAGCTTACTTTCTAAAAAGTTGGTTAATCGACTCGAAAGTCTTGTCGTTTTTAAGCTTGATCGTAAAACCGGCACCCCATTTTCATTTGATGCTTCAATTAATTCCTTCGGCACTTCACGATCTCGGGACAAAATAATAGCAGGGGTAATATCTGTACAAAGAGACATCATTCTCTGCTTTCGTTCGCGTTCTGGGAGTTGTTCAAAAAAGGAAAGCTCTGTTTTCCCTAAAAGTTGAACTCTTTCTTTTGGGTAATATGTAAAATATCCAGCCATTTCAATACCTGGTCTGGAAAGATCACTGATTGTAATGGGACGATTAATCCCTTCTTCCCCACTCACCAGTTCAAGATGAAATTGTTCCATTATGTCCTTCGTACGAACTTTCGGCACGCTTCTTCCTCCTTTATCACAGGCGTTTCAGAAATACAGCTCTATTTTATCACTTTCAATGATGAACCCAAAACAGTATTTTATCCTGACCCTGTCTCACTCCCCTCCACTGGTATAGACAACTATACTTAAAAAGGGTAAACTAAAGATAAAGATAACGAATAAGGGGGCACAACCATGAGCAGCTCTTTATTGCTCTCCAATATTCATATTGTGACAAAGACACAGATCATTGAACACGGTTTTGTCGGTTTACGCGATGGCAAGATCGACTATATTTCAACATCACCACCGACAGGAAATTATGAAAAAGTATATATTTCCCGGGAAAACTTTTATTTACTTCCCGGAATGATTGATATTCACATCCATGGCGGATATGGTGCAGACATGATGGATGCGACACCAGAAGCCATGAATACACTTGCTGACAACTTACCGTCAGAAGGAACGACAAGCTTTTTAGCGACAACCATTACCCAAAACCATCAAGAGATTGAGCAAGCACTTAAAAATGTCGCTCATTGGAAACAGTATAATGAGGAACAAGCAGGAAGTCAGGCACAATGTTTAGGTATCCACCTCGAAGGTCCATTTATTTCTAAGGATAAAGCAGGTGCACAACCTGCTCAATGGATTAAACAGACGGATCTCCCGCTTTTCGAGAAATGGTTAGATGCATCTGAACAGCTCATTCAAGTTGTCACGTTTGCACCTGAGGAAGACCCTGAATTTGCTTTTCTTTCCCTGTTGCAAGAAAAGAACATCATCCCTTCTATTGGACATACGAATGCTCATCATGACATGATTGAATTAGCAGCAAAGCATGGTGCACGCCATATGACGCACCTTTATAATGCAATGAGTTCGTTTCAGCATCGTGAGCCAAATGCTGTAGGTGCTGCTCTTACAAACGAGAACCTTCATACTGAGCTGATCACAGATGGCATTCATTCACATCCTCTTTCTATAAAGCTTGCGTATCTCGCAAAAGGAAGTGATCGTTTGATAATGATCACAGACTCAATGCGTGCAAAAGGTCTAGGGGATGGAACATACGAGTTTGGCGGTCAGACTGTCACAGTCAGCGGTGAAAAGGCATTGCTGTCAGATGGTACACTTGCAGGGTCGATTTTACGAATGAAAGATGGCGTCAAACGGATGAGACAGATCACTCATTGTGAGTGGACCGAGATTGCAAAGATGACCTCAACCAATGCAGCCACTCAGCTAGGGCTTGATCATCAGCTCGGTTCTATTGAAGTTGGAAAACTGGCGGACTTGGTCATTTGGGATCAATCTGGTGAACTGATGATGACGATCTGCCGCGGGCAAATCGTTTTTGAAAAAAAGGAGGCCAACCACTGATGAACATCATCGAATTTGAAGATAAAGATCAATTAGGAAAAGAAGCAGCTGCCCTCATTGCACGTACAATCTCATCTAAACCAGATGCAGTGCTCGGCCTAGCAACTGGCGGTACACCTGTCGATACCTACAAAGAATTAATTCAACTTCATCAAGCGAAACAACTTTCTTTCAAACAAACAAGAACAGTCAATTTGGATGAGTATGCAAGACTTCATCCCGATCATGAAAATAGTTATATGACCTATATGAAACGTCATTTATTTGATCATATTGATCTCCCTCAGGATCAGTATTTCCTGCCAAATGGCGCTGCACCTAATTTGGAAGAAGAATGCTTAAGATATGATCAGCTCATTCAAGATGTAGGGGGCATCGACCTTCAGCTTCTTGGAATCGGACAAAATGGACATATTGGTTTTAACGAACCAGGTACCTCTTTCGACTCAAAGACTCATGTTGTTCAATTAGATGAAAACACCCGTCAAGCAAATGCAAGATACTTTTCTTCTATTGATGATGTACCTACACATGCCATCACAATGGGAATTGCGAGCATTCTTTCAAGCAAAAAAATTCTCCTTCTTGCATCAGGAAAATCAAAAGCGAAAGTGATACAATATTTAGAACAGACGGAGATTCACCCAGACTTCCCTGCATCTGCCCTTAAGCATCATCAAGATGTGACAATTTTCATTGATCGAGAAGCTGGTTCACTACGCTAAACACGAGAGGATTTTCACATGTTTATTGATAAGCAGTCACCTATTCCGATGTACCATCAGATTATGGAGAACTTGAAAAAGCAGATTGAGGATGGAACATTAGCACCTGATACACTCATTCCTTCTGAAAGAGAATATGCCGAACGCTTTGATATTAGTCGAATGACTGTCAGACAAGCCTTATCGAACCTTGTGAACGAAGGATATTTGTATCGCCAAAAAGGAAAAGGCACCTTTGTTAGCCGAAAAAAGTTTGAACAACCGCTTCAAGGCTTAACAAGCTTTACAGAAGATATGCGCCAACGAGGGCTCAAAGCCTCAAGCCAGCTGGTTGATTTCAAAAAAACCGCATGTCCAGAGCACTTGCTGCCAGTCTTACAGCTTTCAAATAGCGATGCTGTATATGAACTAAAACGAATACGTCTTGCAAATGATGAACCGATGGCGATTGAAACGAGCTATATCCCCGAAACATTCGCAGGAGATTTAACAAAGGAACATTTAACTGGCTCTTTATATGAATATATAGAAAATCACACTGGCCTTGCAATTGGCCTTGCAAAACAGGAGCTTGAAGCCAATGTTGCCTCAGAGCAAGAAGCACACGTGCTGTCTATTTCAACTGGCTCGCCTGTGCTATCAATTGCAAGAACAACATATTTTCAAAACGACCTTCCATTCGAGTATGTTCTTTCCGTTTATAGAGGGGATCGTTACAAGCTCATTCATACAATGGAAAGATAAACTGTGCTCCTACATCGAAGCACAGTTTTTTATTTCCGAAGAAATTTTGTTTCGCCATCATTTTTTGTATGGATTTTCCATATAGGTGAAACAGCTTTCCCTTGAAAACGATCTTTTGCAACAGTATACCAATAATAGTCTTGATTTGGCTTTAAGCCTTTCCACTCAAAGCTTGCTTTTTTGCCGCTTTTTACGCCTCGTGCTTCTCCTAGAAGGACGTTTGTATATACATTGAGTTCAAAATAATTGGTTTTGACGGATTTCATTTTCGGCGTCAAATCCACATCAATTGAAAACTCATCCTGATCTCCATACGTTTTAGGATCATAGAAATGCTCTTGATTCATGTAAGGTGAGTATGTTGTAAAATGAAGTTGATTTTTTTCTTGATCCGCTGTAATCAACCTCATAAATCCTTGACCGCCCTCAGGACCTGACTGATAATCAGCAAGGATTTGATATACTTTCCGGTCCACTTTGCCATCATGGTCATCATCAAGCTCATCTACTTTCCTGCTCGCTCCGTGGTAGTGCCCGCTAAATACTGCCACAATATTCGGGTGACGTTTTACCACTTGGTGGAAAATGAGGTCACCTATCGGACTTCGGTTGCCACTTACTAACAAATACTCGTGAAAGTTTAAAATGACGATACGATCTGGATGCTCAGAAATCACACGGTTTAACCAATCGATTTCATTTTGCTTAATCCCCCAGCCCATGTACACCATCATATAATCATTGCCACCGGCAGAGATGAGATCATAATGACCTCGATTGTTTTGATAGGATTCACCATAGTAAGGTTTTTCTGCAAAGCGTTTCGCTCCAAAGTATCTCCCATATTCCGCATAAAAACCGTCCTTGTGTCTGACATCATGATTTCCTGCTAAAACACCATAAGGAATATGATGATCATCTAACACACGCATAAATGTATCGGCACGATTCCATTGCTTATCCTTTGAATCATCCACAATATCGCCTGTATGGAACACATATTGAATGTTTAACTTATCTCTTTGATCTCTGATCCATTCGACCATTTTTTTAAAGATATGAGGATAGCTCTTTGCATAGTATTGTGTGTCAGACATCCATACCATCCTATATGGCTTTTGCGCTTTGCTGATTTCATCCTGTACAAGCAAATCAAACGTTTGATTCTTCATGTACTGTCTCACTGACAGCAGACCTTTAAGGTAAAATTCCTTTTGATCCTTTGCAAAGTGATGAGTGATTTTATCCCACTTTTCCTGCTGATGATTCCATGCGTACATTGTCACCTTTCTCCCTGACAATGAACCTCCTTTCCAAACAGCCTCGACGACATCCTTTTCACGTACATGATGATGCACCTTGATTTGAAAACGATGATAGGGAAAACGCTGTAAATCCTTCGTTTCGACTGCCTTACCATCAGCAAATGCAATGCGATTTCTTTCTTGATCAGAAAAGATCATTTCCCCTGTTTGGTTAAAACTCTTTGGCGGTTCAGTCTCAGCTGCATATTTAAAAATCTTCATTGATGGATGCAGCGATGTATATTGGTAGGCACGATAAAATGAATAATCTAACTTATCATTTGTTGGGTCCTTGGTTAACACAGTTTGCTTAGACGATTCCACTTTTGTCTTATCTGACACTCGTTCTGGTATCTCGGGGTGTTCATGTACCGTCTTGAATTCTTTTTTCAAAGTAGACATGTTCCCTGCGGCATCTTTTGCTTTGATCGTAAACGTGTGCTCTCCAGGGTCTAATTCGCTAGAAGATGTCTGATAAGGCAAAGAAACGGGTTTACCATCTAAAAATGCCTTCATGTCCTCTATGTCACTCCAACGATCAGTTACCTTTGCCTTTAACGTAAAGACTCCTTTATATTGTTCATTTGCTTGTATATTGGTCTTGATTTCCGGACCTGTGTTATCGACTTTCACACGTACAGCTGCGTGCTCGTCTGCGGTTTTGGCCTCGATAAGATGCGTTCCTTCTTTCAGCCTTCTAGTATCCCACTGAATATAGGTTGAAACATACGCCTCTTTTGGGATTTCAAATTGAAACGTTCTTACCTTTTTGGCGTTACCACCGTCTCCCATCTTCCATTCTTTTTGCGGCTCGGAATTCACTGGAGGAATTTGTGTTCCATTCGATAAAATCATCCTGACATTTTTCAATTCAAAATCATCGTGATTCTCCCCAGGCAACCGGTCAACCGGAGAAGACTTCGTTCCAGCATGAATAGAAATCGTTTGTGAACCTGACTGATTCATCTCTGCTTCTGGTATTGGCATTGTATAGGTACGATACACTTTTGTCGAATCATCAAAAATAGAAAGTAAGTGCTTACCTATGGACACTCCATTTCTAAAATACAAATTTGTCCCTTTGACATCAAATGCAATATATGGATCTGCTTCAAGGGCCGAAAATGCTTGTCGACTTCGCTTTCCATCTATCATCAATTGAATGTTTTTTTTCTGATCAGATGTTGCCTTTAATGAGAATATACCTGAAACTGTATCTCCCTCTTCTACATTGAATCGCAGACCGTGGGTTTTGCTGACCTGCTCCACATCAATCGTTTTCTTCATCGTCATTGCTTGATTTTCGCCGTCTGACGCTTCAAGCTGATATTCCAACTGTTCTTTACCAATCAGCTCAGGTGAATAAATAATATGATGAAATAGCCGGTCATTATGATCTTTTTGAAGCAGAATCTCTTTAAAATCATCTTTCCGATTCGTTCGATAACGCAGCTTGACGGTTTTGACGAACTGATCATCCTGTACATCTGCTTTAATCTCTATACTTTCAGTTGGTTTCACCGGTTTCTTGTCCGTCATATCTTCAATGACAGGTTTATGAATATCTTGAGAAATTTCTTTTTTTTCAGATGGAATTTGTGCTTTTAACACTTTTCCAGGTGTTGGCTCTTCCTCAATTTTCGAGATCAGCTTCATTTGCGGCGTACCATCCATCGGATACTTGAACAGCAAGGATTTATGCTCGCTAAACAATGATGGCTTTAAACGAAATGCTGCTGAAGAAATCTCCTCACCTATATTTGTTGTGATCGAGACAAGACGAGATTTGGAATTGGACAGCCCTTTGCTCTCGATCACTGATAGATGCTCTCCCTCTTTTAATTGGCTTTTGTACATACCATTAAAGTCCGCTACTGTTAAATGCTCCTGCCCTTTTTTTCTTAACCAGAAAACATAAGGCTTTCCAGGTGAAATGGTGACTGGATTTGTGTGAAATGAATAAACATCATCCATCTCGGTGCCTTGTGCAGGATTGCGGTAGCGCAGCTGATAATGCTGAAGAGAGATAGGAGCATGTGTCGTGTTATAAACTTCTATAAATTCAAATGCATCTTTGCCTTTTCGGTTTTTTGAATTAACGACAATCTCCGTGATGAGTAAGTCCGGAATATGTGAGAGATCCTCTTCAAATCCGTTTAAGTGAACAGATTGTTCCGCCGTTTTGATCACAGATTTCTGCGTAAGGAACTCTGTATAGTAATGAACCGTTGAATTCCATAATTGATCTGGCGGGATTTTCGCTGTAAATTCTGGCTTCATTCCAGGTAACCGTTCCATTGGAATCAATCGGTACCCCAGTTCATCACTTTGTTTATAGTACAAGTTTGCAGACAAAATTTGTTCTGACTGACTAATAGACGCCCGAAACTGAAGATCACGGCTTTTTCCTTGAACTGGACGAACGTCCACATGAAATTGGTCAAAAATAAAAGGTGAAAACGGCTTGTCCGGTATATTCACTTGTGTTTGGATAAAGGGCCCTGCTGAAGCAGGCTGACTAAAACAAAAAAGAATGATAAAAAAACATAAAAGCATGATTTGTCTGCTCACGTTCACCATCGTGCACCACCTTCCTTCGGATATTGTGTCTCCTGAAGGTGGTTTTTATGACAGATGGAACGGGAAAATGAGACAATTTTACACAAAAAACCGTTAGCTTTTTTTCGCTAACGGCTCCACGATTCCTTTTTGTATCAGCAGATGGAAAATGGATAAAATGACAGCCATCCAAATGGCCGTTCCAAACCCATCAATGTTAAAACTATCGCCCATAAAGCTCGATGTCATCATCAGTGTGATGGCATTAATGACAAATAAGAACAATCCTAGTGAGAGTACGGTCACTGGCAGCGTTAAAATGATCAAAAACGGCTTCACTAAAATATTGAGCAAGGACAAAATGATACTTGCCACAATGGCTGCACCAAATCCTTCAATATACACACTTCCGAGCCCCGGCAGAATGCCCGAATCAAAATATCCAGCAATGACAATTAAAAGTAATGCATTTACTAAAATACTGACGATCCATCTAAGCATTTAGTTAGTGCCTTCTTCCGGAACAACAAAATACCAGATGAAGTAAATCAGGAAGATCGGCATAAATACTGTCATAAATCCGATAATCACCGTTAAAATGCGAAGCAGGGATGCATCAACACTTAAGTATTCGGCAAGTCCACCAACAACACCCGCTATTTTTTTATCTGTTGCTGAACGATAAAGCTTCTTCATGTAGAATCACTCCTTGTCTGATTGGTGCTTTACTTGTATTGAACCTGTTTTTGTTTCTGCAAAAATGGATATACTGTGCACTGCCTGTTGATTGGCTTTGATCATTTTCTCTTTTTGCAACGTTTCATTTTTCTCTTTCACCATATCTGCATCAAGCAAATCGTGAGAGATAGACCCGAGATTGCTTTTCAGCTCAGCGGTCACTGCACATGCACGCGGGATCTGAACGTCCACACTGCCTGTTGTGGTTTTCGCATAGATTGAACGGCACTTCTCATCCGACAGCTGGACAGCAATGTTCCCGTTAAAGCTCTGGGCATCAATTGATTCACTTTTCCCACGCAGGTCAATGAGCCCATTGATGGTTTCTACTTCAATCATACCACACTCGTGATCAGCCAGTTTAATTTGTCCGTTTGCTGTTTCAATACCGACTTTTTCTGCCTGTAAAGAGGCAAAAGAGACAACGCCATTTGTGGTTTTCGCAGCAAGTTCTTTTGTCATTAGCTTTTCCCCGCGAATCGGTCCATTAAACAGCTTGACCTTAATCTTATCGTATTGGATACTCGGTACATATAAGGTGACATTGACTTTCATCGTCTTCTTTTCGGTCCGAATAAAAAATTTATCGCCTTCAAGCCCGCAATCCAATTGATTGAGAAATTGCTGTCTTGCCTGCTCTCCGTCCTCTGCCCGGTAGATTTTCGCATGACACTCTGCTCGAATATCCCCATCGTCCCAAGGCATCACATTGAGACTGCCGTTAGCCAATTGAATATCTAAATGAGACAGCGAGGCGTCTTTGAACTGAAAAATGTGCTCAACATCGACTGACTGTCCAAAGTTCAAATCAAGATCCACATCTTTTACCTTTTTCACCGCAGAATCTAACCAGCCAAACAGCTTTGCCCCAAGATTCTCGGTGGCGTTTCCGTTACTTTCTGCTCCAGCTTTTTCTTCATGAAAGGTATGATCGGCTGTAGACTTTTCTAATGAGACAGACTGACTTTCTTCTAGCTTTTCTAAAAGCGTAATCGCTTCTTTTGCTGATAATGTCCCGTCTTCTACTAATTTTAAAATTCGTTCTTTCTCATTCATACAAAGCCCTCCTACGATTTGATAGATTGAAGTACTTTAATGCCTTGAATGATATTCCAAATGACAGAGATCAAAAAGCTGATGGCTACTAAAAAGGACAAGATGAACACCGTCATGACTGGAATGACCGAGTCACTCGACTGCGTCGCGAGTAAAAATGGGATAGACCCAAAAACCAAAATAATGCCCGCTGCAACTGGCAGCAGGTGTGACCACAACGCCCGCATCGCATGCCGTTTTGTTTCCTTTTGGTCTACTACAAAATACGCCACAATCGGTAAGATAAACGGCATAAAAAATACACTGAAATAACAAATAGATGCAATGATCGACTGATCTCTATTCATATATTCGCTCCTTCATGACGAAAATTCCTTTCTAACTCATACGTTTATTGCGTATAAAAAGTTTCAAAATCATTCGATTTACATATGACCTTAGACACAAATTATTTCTTTTTCCCCCTAAGTGTAGATTCTTCACGGATTACCCTTTAAAATATGTTGAAAAGATGGTGATTATCATTATAGGGGGTAATTATTTTGACAGATCATCATAATTCTAACCACACAGTCCAAACGCTTTTAGACCTTATACAGAAACAGAAAAGCATGAACAGCGAAATGATCAAGGAGCTGGAGACGATTCATCCGTCTCATCCGAAATATGGTGATATCCGCTATTTAAAAGTACTGCTCGACAGTAGCAGCACCCATATCTTAAAGGATTTAACGCACCTCAGTAATTTAATGCCGAAGGAAGATGCACAATAAAAGGAAAACCCCTCGGATAAAGAGGGGTTTCAAACCGGAGAGAAAGGGCTAAAATGATCTTTATTTTAGCCCTTTTTCTTCTTTTCAACGTGATAGAAAACCTTTGAAGTCTAGGAAGGACGAGCACCGGAGCGCAGACCTGACAAAGAATGCGAGGGTTTGCCTACACGCTGAAACCCCTCGATAAAGAGGGGGGTTTTCTTATAATGATGTCACACTTTCCGTTTCTTTGACCAACTGTTTCATTCGTTCGCGGTCACGTTCTAAAATAGGCTTCAAGTATTGACCTGTGTAAGAAGCTTCTTCTTTTGCAATGTGCTCAGGTGTTCCAGTGGCAATGATCGTTCCGCCGCCTGCACCGCCTTCTGGCCCTAGATCAACGAGGTAATCAGCGGCCTTGATAATATCAAGGTTGTGCTCAATGACCAAAACCGTATCCCCGTTTTCGACCAAACGCTGAAGCACTTTTAATAAACGGGCAATATCATCCACATGAAGGCCAGTTGTAGGCTCGTCTAAAATATAAAGAGACCTTCCGTTTGAACGGCGGTGAAGCTCAGATGCCAATTTCACACGCTGCGCCTCTCCCCCAGACAATGTCGTCGCAGGCTGTCCAAGTGTAATATACCCTAACCCAACATCAAAAATCGTTTGAAGTTTACGCTTAATTTTCGGGATATTCTCGAAAAATTGAAGTGCGTCCTCCACAGTCATTTCAAGAACATCGGCAATGTTTTTCCCTTTGTACGTGACCTCTAGTGTCTCGCGGTTATAACGTTTCCCGTGACACACTTCACAAGGTACATACACATCAGGTAAAAAGTGCATTTCAATTTTAATGATTCCATCTCCACGACACGCCTCACAGCGGCCGCCTTTGACGTTAAAGCTGAATCTGCCTTTCTTATAGCCTCGTACCTTTGCTTCATTGGTTTGTGCAAAGACATCCCGCACGTCATCAAATACACCTGTATAAGTGGCAGGGTTGGATCTTGGTGTACGGCCAATTGGAGATTGATCAATATCAATGACCTTATCTAAATAATCCATTCCTTTGATTTCTTTGTGCTGTCCTGGCTTCGCCTTCGCTCTGTGCAGTTTTTGCGCAAGTGATTTCAATAAAATTTCATTCACAAGCGTACTTTTCCCTGAGCCAGACACACCCGTCACAGCTGTAAAGACGCCTAAAGGAAACTTCGCATTGACGTTTTTCAGGTTGTTTTCTTTTGCACCTTTTATTTCGATGTAGCGGCCGTCAGGCTTTCTTCTTTCAATTGGAAGCGGGATGAATTTCTCACCAGATAAATATTGGCCTGTCAAAGATTTCGGGTCCTTCATGACTTCTTCTGGCGTTCCAGCCGAAATCACTTCTCCTCCATGAACGCCTGCTCCCGGTCCAATATCAATCAAATAATCAGCCGCAAGCATTGTATCTTCATCATGCTCCACGACAATCAGCGTGTTCCCGATGTCACGCATGTTTTTCAAAGTTCCAATCAAACGGTCATTATCCCGTTGATGCAGACCAATAGATGGTTCATCTAATATATAAAGAACACCTGTCAATCTTGACCCGATTTGAGTCGCGAGACGAATCCGCTGCGCCTCACCGCCTGATAGTGTGCCAGCAGACCGGCTTAATGTCAGATAATCTAAACCTACATTATTTAAGAAGGACAAACGTTCTTTGATTTCACGTAAAATGAGCTGGGCAATCTGCAAATCTTTCTCAGATAACTCGATTTTTTCATAGAGATCAAGTGCATCAGAGACAGATAAATCGGTAATTTCTCCGATGTGCTGGCCATTGATGAGAACCGCAAGCGTTTCTTTTTTCAGACGATACCCTTTACATGTCGGACAAGGCTGATTGGCCATATATTTTTCCATTTGCTCACGGATATAATCAGAGCTTGTTTCCTTGTAACGCCGTTCAATGTTACGAAGGACACCTTCGAACTCAATTTCATTTTCACGAACCTGACCAAAATCATTTTCATATTTAAAATAAATCAGCTCAGAGCCGCTGCCATATAAAATTTTATCGAATAAATGCGGCGGTATATCTTTGACTGGAATGTCCATGTCGATTCCATAGTGTGTACATACAGCCTCAAGAAGCTGCGGATAGTATTGTGAGCTCTGCGGCTCCCATGGTGCAATGGCATGCTGACGTAAAGTCAAATCCTTATTAGGAATCACAAGCTCAGGGTCGACTTCTAGTTTAGAACCGAGTCCATCACAGCTCGGACAGGCACCGAAAGGACTGTTAAACGAGAACATTCTCGGCTCAAGTTCACCAATAGAGAACCCGCAGTGCGGACAGGCATGGTGTTCACTAAATAACAGCTCTTCTTGTCCAATCACATCAATCATGACCCGGCCTTCACCTAGACGAAGTGCCGTTTCAAGGGAATCAGACAGCCTAGCGGCAACGCCTTCCTTCACCACAATCCGGTCAATGACGACTTCAATGGAATGCTTTTTATTCTTTTCGAGCTCGATATCTTCTGAAAGGTCTTCCATTTCTCCATCGACCCTCACTCGAACATAGCCCTGCTTCCGAATTTGATCAAGTACTTTGACATGTGTTCCTTTGCGGCCAGATACGACCGGTGCAAGCACTTGCAATTTCGTTCTTTCTGGATATTCTAAAATGCGATCTGTCATTTGCTCAATCGTTTGTGACGTAATTTCAATCCCATGTATAGGACAAATAGGTTTTCCGACTCTAGCATATAATAGACGTAAGTAATCATAGATTTCAGTAACGGTTCCAACCGTTGATCTAGGGTTCCGGCTCGTCGTCTTCTGGTCAATACTAATCGCCGGAGAAAGACCTTCAATGGCATCTACATCCGGTTTATCCATTTGACCGAGAAATTGGCGCGCATACGCTGAAAGAGATTCAACGTATCGGCGCTGACCCTCTGCATAAATGGTATCAAAGGCAAGCGACGATTTTCCTGAACCAGATAAACCCGTAATGACCACTAGCTGGTCACGCGGGATATTCACATCAATATTTTTAAGGTTGTGGGCTCTAGCACCTTTCACCTCTATTCGTTCCATAGCCATCAGGCAATCATCCTTCCGCTTTTAGCTCTAGCAATAGATCTCTTAATTCTGCTGCTTTTTCAAAATCAAGCGCTTTTGCTGCTTCTTTCATTTCCATCTCGACTTTTTCGATCACTTTTTCTCGTTCTTTTTTGCTCATTTTTGACAGCTTTGGTGCTGCATTTGTTTCATATTCTTCCGATTCCTCATGTATCTTTGTTGCCTTAATGGTATCTCGGATTTTCTTATGAATCGTTTGCGGGGTAATCTCAAATTTCTCGTTATATGCTTCTTGCTGTTCTCGTCTTCGCTTCGTTTCTTGAATCGCAATGTCCATTGATTTCGTCATTTTGTCTGCATACATAATGACCCGGCCTTCTGAATTTCTCGCTGCACGGCCTATCGTCTGGATGAGGGATCTTTCAGAGCGTAAAAAGCCTTCTTTATCCGCATCTAAAATAGCCACGAGCGACACCTCTGGAATATCCAGCCCTTCACGAAGAAGGTTGATTCCAACGAGTACATCATATTTACCGAGGCGTAAATCACGAATAATCTCAATCCGCTCAAGGGTCTTAATTTCTGAATGCAGATAATTGACCTTGATCCCAATTTCTTTTAGATAATCTGTGAGATCCTCAGACATTTTTTTCGTCAACGTGGTCACAAGCACACGCTCATTTTTCTCCATTCTTGTATGAATTTCTCCGATTAAATCATCGATTTGTCCTTCAATCGGACGGACTTCAATGATCGGATCCAGTAAACCAGTTGGGCGGATAATTTGTTCCACGACCTCTGGCGTTTTCTCAAGCTCGTAAGGCCCTGGCGTTGCGGATACATGCACAATATGATTGATATGCTTTTCAAACTCATCAAAGGTGAGCGGTCTATTATCAAGTGCTGATGGCAGACGGAATCCGTGATCAACCAACACTTGTTTTCTTGCTTGGTCCCCGTTGTACATTGCTCGGATTTGTGGGATGGTCACGTGTGACTCATCAACAACAATCATAAAATCATCCGGGAAATAATCAAGCAGTGTGTAAGGTGTTGAACCAGGAGGACGCAAGGTCAGATGTCTTGAATAGTTCTCGATTCCTGAACAAAAGCCCATCTCTCTCATCATCTCAAGATCATATCTTGTCCGTTGCTCAAGACGCTGCGCTTCAAGCAATTTGCCGTTTTCCCGAAGCTTTTCCAGCTGTTCCTCAAGCTCTTGTTCAATATTGATAATTGCTTTCTCCATTTTTTCTTCTCTTGTGACGAAGTGAGATGCTGGGAAAATAGCGACATGCTCACGATCACCGAGTATTTCTCCAGTCAGTGCATCCACTTCACGAATACGTTCAATTTCATCACCGAAAAACTCCACTCTGATACAATGCTCATCTCGTGAAGCAGGAAAAATTTCAACGACGTCGCCCCGTACTCGGAAGGTTCCGCGCTGAAAATCTATATCATTACGAGAATACTGAATATCCACAAGCTTACGCAGAAGCTGATTGCGTTCAATTTCCATATCAGTGCGCAATGACAACACGAGCTCTCGGTATTCCTCTGGCGAACCCAAACCATAAATACAGGACACGCTGGCAATGATGATGACATCCCTCCGCTCAAATAACGAGGATGTGGCGGAGTGTCTCAACTTATCTATCTCATCATTGATGCTGGCGTCCTTTTCAATAAATGTATCGGTCTGAGGAACATATGCCTCAGGCTGGTAATAATCATAGTAACTCACAAAATATTCAACAGCATTATTCGGAAAGAATTCCTTAAACTCGCTGTATAATTGACCGGCAAGTGTCTTATTATGCGCAATGACAAGTGTCGGTTTGTTCACTTCTTTGATCAGGTTTGATACAGTAAAGGTCTTTCCCGTACCTGTAGCACCTAACAGCGTTTGATGCTGTTTCCCCTGATGGATCCCCTCCACGAGCTTTTCAATCGCCTTTGGCTGATCTCCTTGGGGCTGATAGTTAGAAACTAATTCAAAGCGGTCACTCACATCAAAGCCTCCGTTTCGTTACGAAATCTATCTAATGAATATATTATCATAAAAGAACACAAAAATACGAACTAAAGTTCGTGTCTCACTTGATTTTTATTTCCAATACAGTCATACCCTCTCTCCCATAGCAAATAACCCTCTAAAGAAACCGTCCTTTCAGTATGGAACATTTTGGAGCGGGATATTCGATGAGCAGAAAAACATCACAAAAAAGAAAGCTGCACTCACTAGAAATCGTAAGCACAGCTCATGTATAAAAAACGTCACCTTTCGGCCTATCACGATCACATCAATGATGTTTTTCAGCCTTCTCTCTTTTTTCAATTTCTTTCTTAGCCATAAACAATGCCCCAGCTACTAAAGAAATAATATCTAATCCTACGATAAAGTAGGTTTCTGTATAGCCTTTCATGTACGAGGCAAATAAAAGCGCTGCTGTTAATGCAATGCCCACATAATGATTATAAGTAACCTTTGAAAATAAAATAACGAGCAGGAAAGGAAAAACAAGTGCAAATATGGCTTTTGTAATCAAAAAAACCCTCCCTCTTCATGGTCTACTCCCTTGATTATAGTAAAGATTGGCATATTGAACAATTCACAGTTTTCGATTTCACCTTTTTTTCTTCACGTTTGGAGACTTTTGTTATAGATATAGAAGAAAATTAGTGAGAACGTCCCCTTTGTAAAGATAGGTCTTTACGTCTTTGACAGTAACATCCAATAAAACCTATGATTAAAATGATAGTGCGCACTATCATTTTGAAAAATAGAGAGACAAACAAACCATTGGCTATTTGGATAAGGGGGCATTCCCATGTATTCAGTGTTATTTCATGCGGCTGAAGAATCCGCATCACTCGCAGGGGCAAAAGGCGTGAATTTGATCAAATTAAACAATCACGGCCTGCCAGTCCCAGATGGATTTATTATTAAAACCAACAGCTTTGCAAGCTTTCTTTCATATCACAACCTGCATTCAACTGAGCAAAACCTTGCACAAAAAATCAAAAAAGCTTCGTTTCCTTCACAAATGGAAGCAGAGTTACTTTCGTCCTTTCAATCATTGCTGAAGGCATATCCCTCAGTTGCTGTTCGATCCTCTTCTGTTGCTGAAGATCTCGAAGGTGCCTCATTTGCAGGACAGTACGAGACCTATTTAAATATCAAGAGAAATGAAGAATTTTTGCAGGCTGTCAAAGAATGCTGGGCTTCTTATTTTGCAGCAAGAGTCACAGAATATAAGGAAGAGATGGATGAAAACGAGGAAGA
This sequence comes from Bacillus sp. A015, assembly GCF_053851875.1. NCBI lineage: Bacteria > Bacillati > Bacillota > Bacilli > Caryophanales > Bacillaceae > Bacillus > Bacillus sp. A015. The sequence continues at coordinate 216,846 of NZ_JBSPZB010000003.1, read as the reverse complement.
GATGCCGCTCATGGCTGTCGTCGTTCAAGGATTGATCCATTCTGACGTTTCCGGTGTCATCTTTAGTGAGAATCCGGTATCGGGAAAAACAAATGAAATCATGATGACAGCAAGCTACGGACTAGGAGAAGCCATCGTGTCCGGTCTTGTGACACCAGATACGTTTATTGTAGACAAAGAGACGTTTTCTATTGAAAAATCACTAGGGACTAAAGAACTACTAATTGTTCCTTACCAAGAGGGCGTCATTGAACAGCCAGTATGTGAGGAAATGACTGGCCAGTTTTGCCTGCATGATGATCAATTGGAAGAAATCACGCAAATCACCAAACAAGTAGAAGCACTTTACGGACATGGAGTAGATATCGAATTCGGAATATCAAATGGTACTTTTTATTTGCTTCAAGCAAGACCGATTACCGCTTCTCTACCAAAAACAGCAAATGAAGCAGCAGGTGCTTCTTTTCAAATTCAGCCTGAAGAGCTGCAGGATTTCTGGATTTCAATGGACGATCATATGCCAGGCCCAACAAGTCCTCTTTTCTCAAGCTTGATCATACCTGCTTTAAAAAGCGGGATGAAGAAAAATGGAGAAAAGTATCAAGTACCTGACCTCAACATCAAAGATATCAAGCTCTATAGAGGTCACCTGTATTCTGCACCGTCTATGCCTGAAGCGGGAACAGAAACTGCACCAGTTTTTGATGAGAGCATATTTGAGGTATTTCCCCATTTAAGTGAACGTATGTATGAAATTCTAGAGCAAAACTTCTTTCCATTTTACGAAAAACTCGATCGTCAAATGAACGAGCCTATGACCATTGAAGAAGCAATCATTGGCTTCGAAGAATTAAAGGCATTTTATATACAAGCGTACGAGGATCATTTTGATATCGTCATACCACAAGTCATTCTATCTGCTATGATTGAAGACATGCTTGTAACGTATACCGGTGATCAAAAACAAGTCGTCTTGTTACATGAGATGATGATAGGCGTGATGAACAAATCTCTTGAAACAGACCAGAAGCTATCTGATCTAGCAAAGGATGTCCTTCAAGATAAAGAACTTCTTCAAGCATTTACAAATCATGAAGCGAATCCAGAACTATTATATGCACTTAATCACACGGATAAAGGAAAACACTTCATTTCGAAGATGGAGGAATTTCTCCAAATCTATGGCTGGCGATCTGTTAAAAGTCATGACCTTACGGAAGAGACATGGGTAGAGAACCCTGAATTTGTCTTAGACATCATCAGAAATAACATTCAGTACCAATGTGATTTTGATGAAGAATTTGCACAAGCAGTGATCAAAAGACGTGAGACTTATGAGCAATTTATGAGTGAAGTGAAGGATGAGTCTTTTAAGACTAAATTTGAAACACTTTATCACTTTGCCCTTCAGGCAGCCAATATTCGAGATGATCATCACTTCTACATTGATGCCATGTTAGATGCAAAAGCTAGACTATATCTATTAAAAATTGGTGAACTCCTTGCACAAAAAGGAGCCATTCCTCATCAAGAAGATCTATGGTATCTCTACGATGAAGAAGTATACAAAGCGCTCACAACTTCTATCACATACGATTCGGTCATACAGCAAAGAAAAATTCAAATGAAAGAAAATGAAGCCATTCAACCACCAGCTTATACAGGCACTCCATCTGAGGCTGAATTGGAGCAAGTGGAAAGAATGCTCGGTTCATTAAGAGAAAATGAAAACAACACAGACGATGTGATCCATGGAATTGGAGCGTCTAGCGGCATTGTTTCCGGAAGAGTAAGAATCATTACATGCGCTGATGAATTTTCACAATTTCAAAAGGATGACATTTTAGTTTGCAAAACAACCACACCTTTATGGACCAGCTTATTTAGAGACGCAAAAGCAGTGATCACCGATTCTGGAGGCATTTTGTCACATTCCGCTATTATCGCTAGAGAGTATATGATGCCTGCTGTTCTAGGTACAAGAATAGCCACTGAAAAACTCCAAACAGGTGACCTTGTGACAGTAGATGGTGCGAATGGACGTATTCAGTTATTAACGCAGCATTCACGGGCATAACCCTATCATTTCCGATCATATTGGCGGTCATGGATTTTATCGGTATACTTACTTTGTTGCAAACACATTCATAACCTGAGGTGAGTATGCTTGTTAAAATCAACAAATCAACGAATCATTCGCGCAACGATGGATTTATTGTCTGAAAAGGGCTATCAAAAAACAACTACAAAAGAAATTGCGACAAAAGCGAATGTGAGTGAAGCGACCATTTTTCGTAACTTTAAAAACAAACGCGGCGTCATTGCTGCCATTATGAAAATGAAATCAACACCAACTAAAACGCTAGAAGCAGAATTCAAAGGAGATCTATACACTGATTTAAAATTTCTAGGCAACTATTTCCTTGAAGATTTGACTTCAAAAAAAGAATTTATCTATATCAGCATGAGAGAACCCACAATGTTTAAGGATTTAACAGATCATGAAAAACTTTATCCTCAAGAACTGAGGGAAATGCTGACACAATATTTCAAAACGATGGGTGCTCAGCATCATGTATTAAAAGGAAATGAAGAAATCTATGCAGACATTTTCATTAGTACGTATTTCGGTTTTTTCATTCAACAGCTAGAACAAGACTTACAACTCGTTTTAACACAGAAAGAAGACTTTATTGAGACATGCACACACATTTTCATGAGAGGAATTTCTCCCGCTTAAAGGGTGAAATTCTTCTTTTTTACAAAAGGTGGTATACACATTGAAGTTAAAAAAAGAGAACTTGATCATCTATTCTTTGTTACTTGGTGCTATTTTAGTTCCGGTCAACTCAACCATGATCGCAGTCGCTCTATCATCCATATCAACTTATTATGAACAATCCATTTCAAACATTACTTGGGTTGTCACGATTTATCTTATTGTCATGGCGGTTACTCAACCTATCGCTGGTAAGCTAGGAGATATATACGGCCACCGCAACATGTATTTAGTCGGTGTGATGCTCTTTTTGATTGGCTCGATTGGATGTGCTTTCGCACCTAATCTTGCTTTTCTCATCACCTTTCGATCAATCCAAGCAGCAGGTGGAGCTATTTTAACACCGAACAGCATTGCGTTAATTCGTTCAACGGTATCACCTGAAAAACTGTCTAAAACAATGGGGTTCTTTGGTTTTGGAGCAGGAATTGGTGCCGCACTTGGGCCTTTTATTGGCTCGATTCTCATTCAGAGTTTTGATTGGCATTCTATATTCTTAGTAAATATCCCATTTTTGTTCCTTACACTTGTCACAGGCGTTTTACTCATTCCAAAAATGAAGCATACACGCTTACAAGCAAGTGTAGACATCATCGGTTCATTGTACTTAACCATCGGGATTACCACACTCATTCTGTGCACAAAAAGCCAAGCATTAAATGAATACTTGGTCTATGGGATTCTAGCATTGATCGTGATTCCTTTATTCTTTAAACATGTACGGAAAGTAAAGAATCCGATCATCGATTTGTCTCTATTTAAAAACAGTTCTTTTACAAATGCTAATCTTTCTATCATGCTAAGCAATTTTGTCATGTACGCCATTCTTCTCATTATGCCGCTGTTTATGGAACAACAACTTGCACTTTCACACACACATAGCGGTATTATTCTTTCTGTCTTTTCACTTTGTATGTCTATTAGTGGCTTGCTCGGAGCAAAGCTCCATCCGATAAAAGGCGCAAAAAAAATGATTCGATTTTCATTTCTCTGCCTTACTTTATCAGGCATCATGCTTATCACACTAAGCAGTTACCCAAGTTTACCACTTCTCATTATCACATTAGTCGCAGGTGGAATTTCATCAGGAATTGGTATGACCAGTATGCAGATGGCTTCTTTAACATCCGTTGATCAAAACTTATCTGGTTCGGCATCTGGTATATTCTCTACCTTTCGATATTTTGGAAGTATCATATCGTCTACATTGATTGGTATCATAAGTGGTTTTCAAGCTCTATTTATTGTATTAATGGGCGCGGGTATTCTTGGTTTCCTTTTATCTCAACGCATAAAAACAAAATCCACCTCTCCATCATCGGGACATTCTGCCTAATGACTCCCTTCGCTCTAAGTTCATTTAGGGCGGGGGAGTTTTGATATTTGGATCACTGTAAGCTATAAAGATCACGATAATCAAACCGTGAAAATCATCTTTTATAGATAGAAAAATGTCATATGATTAGACGAAAAAGGGATTTCAGCTGAAAATTGTCCCACTTCCCCATCTAAAAGCTTTTTTTCATATCTTCCAGCAATAATAACTTCGATTTTTTTTCACAATTTTTGTGGTATGCTTTTTGAAAATAGAGGACGCAAAGGAGCGGAAGGATGGAACGTGTGAAATATTATTTGATCTGTTTGTCAGCTCTACTGATTTCCCTGTCAGGCTGCGGAAAAGACCAGCAATTTACGCCACCTGGCAGCGCGCAATCGGTCGCTGTGATTTCTCAATTAAAAAAAGCCACCTTTTCAATTGTTGATTTACAAAAGAATAAAATTGTCTCTTCCGTTGATTTAAAACATCCACTCACTGATCTCATTCAAATCAACAAAAACGTCATCATTGCGACAAGTAAAGAAGGACAATCCCTGATAGAAATCAATTTAAAAAAAGGAACAGCAACAGATTATATGGACGTGAATAAAGGGCTGACTTCACTTACCTATGATGCAGCTTCTCACACTTTACTTGTAGCGGATTCAAAGAAGAATGTCGTTTATTTTATTGATACACAGAGCAAAAAAATAAAAGCAACTGTGAAGACCGGAAAATCACCCTCTTCTATGGCGCTTTCTTCTTCAGGAACTTTGTTTGTTTTAAATGCAGAAAGTTATACAGTTTCAGTCATAGATATTGAAAAAGAAAAAAATACACGTACGATTTCTGTACTAGAACGGCCTTCTGGCATTCATTTTGATGGACATTCCATTTGGATTGGCGGACACGGTAAACCTGGCACCCTAAATAAAAGCATTTTTGCTTACGACCCTAAAACAGGTAAAAAACAGCGCGAAATCAAACTAGGCGTCATGCCAGTTGCATTTTTCTCAGAGGAAGATTCCTCTACTTTATATGTACTATGTCATGGAGATCATACGCTATACAAAGTAGATACAGAGACGAATCAGCAGCTTGCTTCTATTGAAACCGGTCAAAATCCGAATTATATCACCGCAGATACCGCATCAATATATGTGAGTAACTTAGATGACAATTCAGTATCAGTCATTGATAAACATACATTCATGATGAAAAATCGACTGAATGTCCCATCAGGGCCTTATGCTATCGTGTTGGAGGAAAAGAAATGAAAGAACAGATGCATATTTTAATAGTAGATGATGAGTTAGATATGCTTGAGTTAATTGGCTCCTTTTTGCAAAAACAAGGCTTTCATATTATCACTGCAAACAGTGGAATGGACGCCTTACATCAGCTTGAAAGGGAATCCGTTGACCTTGTTGTATTGGATATCATGATGCCTGATATGGATGGATTCGAAGTCTGCCAGCGTATCAGGCAAACATCCCAAATCCCCATTTTATTTTTAACAGCTAGAAGTTATGAGGAGGATCGAATTAGAGGACTTGAAATTGGAGCGGATGACTACATCATGAAGCCTTTCAGTCTGCGTGAGCTTGCAGCAAGAATTGAAACGACCTTAAGACGAATTAGGGGTCTTTCGCTAAAGCGCAGCCGAATGCAGATCGGCGATCTGGAGATTGATCAAGATGGCAGACAAGTCTACCTCCATCAAAAGCCCATTAATTTAACAAGAAGAGAATTTGATTTACTCATGTTTCTTCTGCTTAATCAAAGCCAAGTGTTTTCCCGTGAACAACTCTATCAAAAATTGTGGGAATCACACTCGACCAGTGGTTCTTTAAGAACAGTCGATACACATATTAAAACGCTACGACTGAAATTAAAGGGAGCTGAACAGCATATTCAAACCGTTTGGGGTGTCGGCTATAAGTTTGAGGAGGAAGAATGAAGCCATTATCCATTAAAAAGAAAGTACTCTTCTTAATCCTTGCAGTTACCGGAATTGTTGCAGCCTCAGCTCTCGCACTTACCTATTACTTATACCAGCACTTATATATTGATAAACAAATTGACTCCTTAAGTTTACAAGGAAAGAAGCTGGCAGAAATCTATCACAAACACGGTAAAGACACGTATTTTACCGATAGAATCGAATGGGCAAATGACTCAAGTGAGGCGAACATTATTTTCACAGATGACCCAATGGAGCTTTCAAGTGGTATCCCTTTTGATACGAACACCAATGATAACCTCATCACGTTCAAGGAACGCCAAAAGCTTCTTCAAGGGGAAACCGTCGTGTTAATTAGAGAACATCCACAGTTTCATCAAGATATTCTCGGTATCGCCATCCCTGTTTTCTCAAACAAAGAGGACCTATCGGGGACAATTTTTCTCTCGATACCCTTATCCGATGTTTATGAACCATTTGTCCAAATCAGATTGACACTTGGTGTCTCCATTTTATTTATCCTTCTGCTGATTTTCTTTATCGGATATAAGAGTTCCAATAAAGTCGTGCGGACGATTAATAAAATGAAAGAAATTGCAATGGAAATGGAATCTGGTGATTTTTCAAAACGCATGGCTGTGACTAAAAAAGGGGATGAGTTAAATCAGCTTAGCCGTTCCTTTAATAAACTGTCTTCTACCCTCGAAAAGGTTGAACAGCACCGCAGAGAATTTCTTGCGAATGTGTCTCACGAACTTAGGACTCCTTTAAGTTATATGAAAGGATATGCAGAAGGAATTGAAGAGGGCGTCATTGATCAAAAAAAAGGAATGCAAATCATCCAAGATGAAGCCACACGTTTAAGCCGGCTTGTTCACGATCTTTTAGATCTTGCGCAGTTAGAGGGGGATTCTTATCCACTAACGACGGAGCCAATCGTCTTTGCACAGCTTATCCATGATGTTCTTGATCAAATGGCAATCATCGCTAATCAAAAAGGCATTTCTCTCAAACGGACACTTGAAGAGGATTGTATTGTTTATGGTGATAGCGATCGCCTACAACAAGTGGTCCGTAATTTACTGGACAATGCCATTCATTACACTCCATCTGGGAAGTCAATTTCGATTGAATTACATGTTCAGCAAAACACGGCTGAATTGAGAGTGACGGACGAAGGCAATGGCATTCCAAAAGAAGATCTACCGCATGTTTCCGAGCGATTTTATCGAGTAAATAAAGCACGTACGAGAAAGGATGGCGGCTCTGGGCTTGGACTAGCTATTGTCTATCAAATTATCAAAAAACATCATGGCATATTCATTATTCAATCTAAGCCCGGACTCGGAACAACAGCCATCATTCAGCTGCCTAATGCTTCATTCAATGAGAGCTTGCCTACTCAATAACAAATCACAGATCTTGTCATACTCTCATTTGGAACCTCTCCTTTCTCTTATAGATCAGTATCAATAGCATATGTATACAACTTGAACAGTTCTTTTCAACAAGAGCTGTTTTTATTCCACTAAAACATAAAGAATTGGTCTTTTTTTATTAACAATTTATTCATATTTGCTTGTTACACTTTTTTCAAGTTAAGAAAAAGGAGTGACATGCTTTTGATCAGACGTTTTCAGAAATTTGATATTTATTTATTTTTCATATTGATCTTATCTGCCATCTTAAACATTTATCACATTTGGAAAGATGATACGGTGAATGCGTATTATACTGCCGCTGTTACAAGTATGATGCAAAGTTGGCATAATTTCTTCTTTGCTTCATTTGATCCAGCAAGGTATGTCACGGTGGATAAACCACCGCTCGCCTTCTGGCTGCAAACGATCAGTGCCAAAATTTTTGGTTTACATGGATGGAGTGTGATTTTGCCTCAAGCTTTGGCTGGCATTGGATCTGTTTATTTCATCTACCGTCTTGTCAAACCTACATTTGGTCAGGCCGCTGCAAGACTGGCTGCACTCATTATGGCTTGTACACCAATCGCAGTCGCTGTATCTCGTACAAATAACATTGACAGCTTACTTGTTTTTATCCTTTTACTAGCAACAGGAATGATGTTCAAGGCTGTGAAACAGCAAAAGGTGCTTTGGGCGATCGCTTCATTTGCAATGATCGGCGTCGGATTTAATACAAAGATGCTGCAAGCCTATATGATCGTACCAGCACTCATCCTTTTTTACATCATAGCTTATCGCACGACATGGAAGAAAAAATTGCTTTCACTGATGATTTCAATGATTGTTCTTTTAGGTGTATCTGCTTCGTGGTCGATAGCCGTTGATCTCACCTCAAAAGACAATCGCCCTTATATGGGATCAAGTCAATCCAATTCTGCATTAGAACTAGCCTTTGGCTACAACGGTCTCCAGCGGCTGACTGGTCAACAGTCTGGCGGAATGGGCGGCGGCTCAAGTGAGAGTGGAGGTCAACCACCTTCACAGCAGGGTGATCAGCAAAACGATAATGATTCATCCACCATGCCTCAGCCGCCATCTAATGGAAATCAAAGCAGCTCAGACAGCTCAAATCAATCTTCCGGTCAGGGACAGCCGTCTATGCAAGGACCGCCAAGCAGTACAAATGGCACGACACCACCTGATATGCCTTCTGGAGATGGAGGAAATGGTGCCGGCCCGCCTAATGGTGGTGGCGGAAAAATGGGAAATAGTTCTGGCATGTTTGGTACAGGAACAAAAGGTCCATTACGTCTGTTCCAATCTGAACTGTCCGATCAAATCAGCTGGCTGCTCCCATTTGCACTCTTTGGCGCTATTGGTATCTTCCTCTCAACAGCATTTGAAAGAAGACGTCTCAATACAAAACAAAAAGAAACACTATTTTGGTTAGCTTGGCTTATACCCGTTGCTGGATTTTTCAGTGTAGCTGGATTTTTCCACCACTATTATTTAATCATGCTGGCACCGCCAATTGCCGTATTAGCTGGAGCAGGCTGGGCCTCTATGACTCAATTATTCCAAACAGGAACCGGCTTTAAAAAATGGCTGCTTCCGATTGCTATTTTGGTAACAACATCATTTGAAGTCTTTATCTTATCCACCTTTACAAGCACGATTGGTTTTGGATTAAGCATTGCGGTCGGTCTCATTGGCGTTGGATCCGTCCTTGCCCTGCTCTTTATAAAAGGAAAAGAAAAGCTAAAACAACTGGCGTCTCTCATCGCCATCCTTAGCATGCTGATCGCACCACTGTTCTGGGCAAGCACACCTCTTCTTTATGGAGGAAACAGCATGCTGCCAGAGGCTGGTCCTCAGCTTGCAACTTCAAGTGGCATTATGGGTTCCCAGGTGAATGAGAAGCTGATCAGCTACCTTGAGAAAAACAATACAGGGGAAGCCTTCCTGTTTGGTACAACAGATGCAACCACAGCTTCCCCTTACATTATTAAGACAGGGAAAGCGGTTATGGCATTAGGTGGATTTAGTGGCTCCGATAACATTTTAACGCTTAGCGAATTTAAACAGCTCGTCAAAGACGGAAAAATCAAATACTTCTATCTCTCTGGTATGAGAGGCGGAAGCTCAGACATTCTGAACTGGATTCAGAAAAACGGCAAAGAAGTGGCTGCTTCTAAATGGCAGAACACTTCTACATCCAAAACGAAACAACAAACAGGCAGCACTGACAGCAAGCAATCTGAACAACCTGATCAGTCAAATGGACGAATGGGCGGAATGGAGAGTGGCACCCTTTACGAACTATCCGTTGATTCATTCATCTATCAAAAGGAGGAAAATGGCTGATGGAAAAAAGCATACAATATTCGATTGTTGTCCCAGTTTATAATGAAGAACTTGTCATCCATGAATCGTATCAGCGGCTCAAAACCGTCATGGATTCGACGGGAGAAGCATATGAGCTTCTCTTCGTCAATGACGGCAGTATGGATCGAACAGCTGAGCTGATTAAAGGATATTGCCAAACAGATCCGAATGTGAGACTCATTGATTTTTCTCGTAATTTTGGACATCAAATTGCGATCACAGCTGGCATGGATTATGCAAAGGGTCAGTCCATCGTGGTGATCGATGCAGATTTACAAGATCCGCCTGAATTGATATTAGAAATGATCGCAAAATGGAAGGAAGGCTATGAAGTGGTCTACGCCGTCCGCACCAAACGAAAAGGCGAATCGGTTTTCAAAAAGTACACCGCCTCCCTTTTCTATCGGGTTCTACGTCAAATTACCGAAGTAGACATTCCCATCGACACAGGTGACTTCAGGTTGATGGATCGTAAGGTGTGTCATGAAATGAGAAAAATACGCGAGAAAAACCCATTTGTCCGCGGCTTAGTCAGCTGGGTCGGCTTCAAACAAATTGCGGTAGAATACGTTCGAGATGAGCGGCTAGCAGGAGAAACGAAGTATCCTCTCAAAAAGATGCTCAAGCTCTCGATGGACGGAATTACGTCTTTCTCCTATAAACCTTTAAAACTAGCCAGTGTGGCAGGCATTGCCCTTTCTGCTATTGGATTCATTTCTATGTTTCTTGTTTTGTACTTAAAGCTTTTTACCAATAGCACGATTACTGGCTGGAGTTCATTAATTGTCATTCAGCTGTTCTTTAGCGGCATCATCCTCTTCATGCTGGGAATGATCGGAGAGTATATTGGCCGAATTTACGATGAAGCGAAGGACCGGCCGCTTTATATCGTCAAGGAGAGCTACGGGCTTCAAGCAAAGCCGCACCCGGTTCAATCACCTGTTCATTTCAAGCACTACAAACAGCATTAAAAAAAGCGTGCAAGACCTTCTTGAAAAGGTCCAGCACGCTTTTTTTGTATTAAGCGGCTGTTTCAAACCGCTTTCTGTTGATGAAGAAAGAAAGTGTAATGATGAGATAAATGCCCATTGTGACCATCGTTTGTACAATTGGAGTTGTTGACACAACGCCGATAAAAATGGCCATGATCGCAATCACAGAAAACCATGTTGTGAAAGGATACAGCTTGACGCGATATCCCCCTGGTTCTGCTACGCTTCGAGATTTCAAATGACCGACAGCAATGATAAACCAGATGAATAAGACCGTATAACTTAAAGATCCCATCAAATAATTGAAGGTTTGACTTCCCACAAAAAGAGAAATCAATACAGCCGCATACAATGTGGATGTACACACAAGGATTGCTCTGACAGGCACCTGCTGTTTTGATAGCTTGGAGAAGCCTCTCCATATACGCCCATCCATCGCCTGCGTATAAAGGACTCTTGATGAAGCATACAGTCCAGAGTTCATAGAAGACAAGATCGCTAGTAAAATGATACCGTTCATGATGTCACTTGCATACGGCACACCAATTGTTGCAAACACTGTGACGAATGGACTCACTTGCTCATTGTTTACTTGATTCCAAGGGATTAAGCTGACAATGATAAAGAACGGCAGTACATAGAAACCGATGATTCGTACAAATGTACTTTGAATGGCCTTTGGGATGACTTTTTCAGGGTTTTTTGTTTCTGCTAATGTAACCCCTATCATCTCAGTTCCGCCATAGGAATACACTACAACCAGCATTGCCGCAATTAAGCCGCCAGTTCCATTAGGGAAAAATCCACCGTGGTCGGTTAAGTTGGATAATCCCGGTGCTGCATGCTGTCCGAATGAGACAAACAGCATCGTTAACCCAATGATAATAAATAAAATAATGACAGCAATTTTAATGGAAGCTAACCAGTACTCTGTCTCAGCAAACATTTTGACTGAACAAACATTGATCAATGTCACAACAAGTGAAATGATTAACACAAGCGTCCAAATCGGCACTTGCGGAAACCAGTACTGAATAAAGATCGCAGACACAATGGCTTCTGCTGCAATGTTCAGCACCCACATTTTCCAATAGATCCAGTCTAAGAAATAGGCCGGATATTTTCCTAACACAGGTTCAATTAAATCACGGAATGTTCTTGCGCCAGGTCGTGCAACGGTCATTTCGGCAAGTCCTTGCATAATAAATAATAAAATAAGACCACCAATCATATATGCCAAAATGACAGCAGGACCTGCAATATCAATGGCAGAACTGCTTCCTTTAAACAGACCGGCACCGATTGCACCGCCAAGCGCAAGCATCATAATATGCCTTGACGTCATTGTTCGTTTTAACTGCACATGTTCCTTTTCCATTTTCTATAGCTCCTTTAAATTTGAATCTTCAGATAAATATAGGATAAAAGCATATAAAAAGGCCAGCCATCTCCTTGAAGAGACGACTGACCCTGCAACCGCGTTACCACTCTTATTGATCCAGCTATAGCTGAATCCAACTTAAAACCCGATAACGGAGGTCACACGTAAAGACTTACAATTCATTCAGTCTTACCGCTCTTTGAGCGAGTTCAATGATTCGTTTTACTGCGTTGCACCGACCCGCAGTTCTCTTAAAAAACGGATGTTCATCTACTATTCTCAAGTCAAAGCGTTTATAGTCAATTTATATATTCATCAAAGATTTTATTTTTTAAATATACTGACTAACCACGCAATTGTCAACATCCTTTTTCAGACAGCCTCTATTAACGAATCCAAACAGCTACTTTATCCATCGGACGGCGTGTTTTGCCGCGCTTTGGCTCAGTGACACGATAACCAAAGGCTGCCATCACAGAAACGTCGTACTGACCATCCTCAAGTAATCCTTCTTCATCTAGAATACGATGAATCTCATCGTAGCTAAATCCTTCAACTGGGCATGAATCAATGCCGATTTGTGCAGCAGCTGTCATCATGTTTCCAAGGGCAATATACGTTTGTTTTGAAGCCCAATCAAAAAGCGTACGGTCATTTTCTAACAAATGGAGATCGTTCTCTTGGAATTCTTTGTAGCGTCCCTTTACCATATCAAACGTCTCGTCTGTCATTCCTTTGATTTGCTTGTTGATGTATTCTGCATATGCTGAATCATAGCGGGCATCGGTTCTTGCCAAGATGATCACAAAATGGCTGGCAGTTGGAAGCTGTTTTTGCGCCCCCCATGTATACTCTTTTAATTTTTCTCTAAAAGCTTCATTTTGAACGACGAGGAACTTCCAAGGCTCAAATCCTACAGAACTTGGGGAAAGTCTTCCTGCTTCTAAAATAAACGCAAAATCATCCTCTGAAATCTTTTTCGCTGGGTCAAACTCTTTTGTCGCATGCCGGAACTCATACGCGTCAATGATTTCTTTTTTTAATTGCTCTTTGTCTCGCATTTTATTCATCCTTTCTATTGACAAATAGGGTGTGTGTTTCATCAATCCAATTTCTTTCCATTCTCATATAGAATTGTTATGATAAGAAAACAAACAGCCCGAATGTGTGATGTGATATCTCTATGGTAAAAGAAAAGCTTCCATCGATTCAAGTACGCACATTTTTGTTCGTTAGGTACAATCATGTTCGTTTATCACCATTTTCGTCTTAGAAAGGAGTGTAAAGATGAGTGCACCATCCAATCCAGTCAGCATTGTGAATCATGGCTGTCCCGTTTCGGTTACAACGAGTGTCATTGGAGGGAAATGGAAGGGAGTCATCCTTTATCATTTGACTTGCGGTCCAAAACGATACAACGAATTACGCCGGCTTCTGCCAAGAATTTCGCAGCGTGTTCTCACGCTGCAATTACGTGAGCTTGAACAAGACGGTGTTGTTCACAGAGAAGTCTATGAGGAGATTCCCCCTCGTGTCGAATACTCACTGACTTCTCTTGGAGATACATTAAAGCCCATCATCTTCGCCATGCGTGAATGGGGTGAATCATATGGAAAAGAAACACGCCCAAAAGAAAAAAGCTGCCATCTCTAGCAGCTTTTTTTAAGATGAAATCGCTGTTGGTTCTTGCTGTGGATCATCCTTCACAAACAGGATGCCAAGCTGATGATGCTCTCCTTCGTAAGAAGCGCGTTTCTCAAACCTTGTCTGACCGTTTAAGCCAATGATCTCAAGCTTTGTCAGAGCACGGTTGGTTTGTAGAGCTTCATAAAATTCTGAAACCGTTTTGACTTCAATTCCATTTACCTTTGTAATGACTTCTCCGATCTCAAGCTTTAAATCAGCCGCGGGTGTATTCGGAATGATTCCAAGCACCATCAGCCCTTGATTCCGCTTAGAGAAGTAGAACGGCGCAGCATTGTCGTTGACCCTCTGCTTCCATGAAAGAAAGGCTCTTCCGACAATCGCTATCACAACAGCTCCCCAAGCTATAGGTTCAAACCAAATACTTGCAGCACCTAGTAAGGCAACAGCGAGTCCGAGCATGAGAATGCGACGAGCCGTAATTTGAATACTGACAATTGGCAGCGATCCTTGAATCCGCTGGCCGAAGCCGATGATATATGGAATCAAAATAAATGAAAAGCTTTGATCATGCACTTGAAGCACCGGCCACCATGGCAGGGAAGAAGTCAATTCACCTGCCGGCATCAGCAAAACAAGCGGTAAAAGCCACAGACGGTTTGCCCGCTGCTGACCAATCAAAAGTCCTCTCGCACTCATCACCATTGCAGGCGATGTACGTAAATGCGCCGTTCGGTATGCTAGAATCCCCTCGGCCATTAATAGGAGCCCTAGCAGAATGACAACGGCTGATGCATTCATCATTGAGAGCTGCGGAAGCCAAGAATGGCTCACTTGGAAATACATCAGTCCAAGTGCCGCAATAAAACTGAAACCGAGTGTGTATGCAGACGAAAGCGCACTCGCCTTAAAGAATAAAGAGAATACGATGGTCATTGCTGCAATCAGCACGATGAATCCAGGCGGGAGGGCAATCCCTAAGCCTACTGAAATGACGGATAGACAAACTCCTAGAATCCATCCCTTTGAATATGTAAATTTAAGCTCATCGTAAACATCTTCTATTCTTGTTTGAAACGCTTTTCTCTCCCGCTTTACGCGGATGTAGCCATACAATAGACTGATTAATATCATGAAATAAAAAAGAGGATGGATTAAAAACAGACCGACCGCTTTTAATCCGGCTCCCATCCACTCCGAGCTCATTATCGTTCACCGCCCAAGTCAAGCATTTTCTCTTATTCTATCAAATAAATCGATGCTTGACATCAGGTTTATTTCTCCTGATTCATCCAAAGTGTGACATTCGACAGTGAAAAATCTTTTAAATAGTGATTCACATCTACATCTAGTATGCCGCCGAGAAGCTGCATCGACCTCTTGATGTCGGTTAAGTTTATACCAAGTCTCTTATGATTATCCATTAAATAATTGAAGTATATCTCAGCACAGTCTTCATCGATTTCGTCGACTGATTCTACCGTTGTGTAATTGACCAAGTATCTGCTTAACAGCATGAGCAGACTTAATGCCTTTGTAGCGGAAAACGTCACATCTTTCGAACGACTCTTAAGTTCCTCTACCAACTCGTAATATTTTTTCTCTCTCACAATACTTGCCCTTTTCAATTGTGTACCCCCATTTACTAGTTCTTTTAAGAAAAGCGCAAACCTCGGTACAGCTTAAAGCTCAAGCTGAATATCCGCAAAAAATAAAATATTTAAAATGAGTGCTACTTTTTATTGTAAGAATTATTTATGTAACATACAACTTTCAAAAGTTTCATTTTCATGACATGTTTAAATCAACAGAAAGTCTCTTATATAAATATGTTATCGGGTAAAATCGAAGGAATGTTATGTTTTTTGTAAAATAAATGAATATATTTCTCGATATAATATATTTTTAAGAATAAATTATTACATGTTCGTGACACTTATGAACCAAAAAAAGAGGCATTTATTCGCCTCTTTATTTTTTAAGATATAGTGCTTTTAGTGCAGTCTGCAGCTGGAGATCATTTTTTTCGTAGGATTTTACTTCATCCACCATTTTGTTCATCATTTTCGCTGTCTTCAAATCAATAACACCTGACTTTTCCAGATTATATGTGCTTTGGAAGGCAAGTACGGCTTTTTTCGTTTCTTCATCAAAGTATCCATCTACTCTGCCAGGATCAAATGACAACCCTTTTAACAGCGTCTGTGCTTGTCTAACTTCTTCGTTGTTCATATCAAGCTGAAGCGGTTCTTTTAGCTGAAGCGGGCCGGCAGTAAAGTAATCTGGCTGATGAATCGCAATAGTGGGCACGACACCTTTTTTGTGAATCCAATTCCCTTTTGGTGTCAGCCATTTATACAGCGTTAATTTAATATTACTTCCATCTCCCATTGGAACCGCCTGCTGCACAGTTCCTTTCCCAAAGGAGACATCACCTACCACTTCATACTTTCCGGCTTCTTTCATTGCACCAGCAAGTATCTCAGAGGCAGATGCACTGCCTTTATCAATTAAGACGTTGACCGGGTAAGGTTTCTGTTCTTTCCGTTTTGAAAAATATCGTTTTCGGTCGCCGTTCCGTTCTGCGATTTGAATATATGGCTGATCCTTCGTAATAAAATGCTTCAAAATATCTTCTACACTTTGTAGATAGCCGCCAGGATTTCCTCTCACATCCAGTACAAGACCCTCTATGCCCTTTTTCTCGAGCTTATTCAGGCTTGACGTGAAATCCTTCGCAGTATCTTCAGAGAAGCTAGAGATCGCAATATAGCCTGTTTTATGACCATTTACCTCTTTCATAGAGGAAGTCACTGTTTCAAGCGGGATTTCTTCTCGTTTGATATGGAACGTTAAATCTTTTTCAATCCCGTTTCGTCTGATTTTCAAGACGACAGACGTTCCTTTTTTTCCTCGTATTTTCAGCACAGCATCGTTTAAGCTTTTTTCTTTCATCGGCTCACCATCAATACTGATGATTTCATCTTTCGGCTTAAGACCTGCTTTGGCTGCAGGGGATTTTTTAAAGGCAGAGACGATAATGATCTTTCCTTCATCTATCCCTACTTCTGCCCCAATTCCCTCAAAAGAGGAATCAAGCGAATCAGAAAATTGTTTTGCAGTTTGCTTGTCCATGTATACTGAATACGGATCATTTAAAGTTGAAAGCATCCCTTGAATGGCGCCTTCAAGCAGCTTTTGGCGATCCACTTCCTCTACATATTCATTTGAAATGAGGTCATAGGCTTTCTCGATTTTCTCCATTCCATTTTCTTTCGCCCGATCACTTGATTGAGCTTGTCCAGCCATTGCAGAAGCTGCGTTCGGTGACTCCGCATGAGTCCCCTCTTTATGCGTGATAACCCCTGCACTCATTAATAGAACGACACTCACCATAATAGATGCGATTTGTTTTTTCATATTTGGCCTCCTTCTTCAACTCTTCCTGATGACCTGAGTTATTATATGCCAGAAGAAGGGATTTCATGTAAGGACATTCTCCCGCGAAAGCTTGACTAATCATTTCATTAGGTGTAATTTTTATTTTGTTATGATCGAGAAGGAGTCTTTGCAATGTATATTATATTAACTATGCTTTTTTTAGGAATTTTATTAGGGTTTGTAGGAGCTGGCGGGGCTGGTTTTGTCATCGCATTGCTTACGTTAATATTTGATGTACCAATCCATACAGCACTAGGTACGTCTCTAGCCGCTATGGCATTTACGACATTATCAGGTGCTTACAGTCACTACCGGGAAGGAAATATTCAGCTCAAATCTGGTTTGATTGTCGGTGCTTTAGCTTGTATTGCCTCTTTTGCGGGAGCAAAGGTTGCTCCTTTTATTCCAGAGGAAAGCTTGCACTATTTAACAGCCGGTATGCTCTTTTTATCTGCTGTTTTTATGATGATCAAATTATTTGTCCTCAATGAAGAAGCAGAGCAGCAGCCGCTTTCTTCACGTCAGCTGCTGACAAGGGGCATTATTTTAGGACTTGTATCAGGTATGCTGTCAGGCATGTTTGGTATTGGGTCTGCACCATTTATTCAAGTAGGACTTTTGATTTTGCTGAAACTATCTATTAGACAGGCTGTTGGCACGACCATGCTTGTCATTATTCCGATCTCCATTGGCGGTGGAATTGGTTATATTTCAGAGGGCTATGTTGATTTTATTTTGCTGATTCAAATCTTAATTGGAACAGTATTAGGGGCATTTATTGGCGCGAAATTCACACGACTTGCACCGAAGCTCTTATTGAAATCCGCTGTGCTGTTAACACCTATTATTGCCGGGTTACTGCTGTTATTTTAATTTTATCTAGATTAAAAAAGCCGATAACATCACGTTATCGGCTTTTTGTTAGCGGATATATTGCGCTGGATTGACTGCATTTGATTTTGCGCCATTCCATAATCCTTTATGAATTTCAAAGTGAAGATGCTGACCATGCGATTGACCAGTGTTTCCCATATACCCAAGGAATTGTCCTTGCTCGACTCTCTGCCCTGTTGAAACACTTCTTGTTGACAGATGGGCGTATACCGTTTGATACGTCTGTCCATTGATGTTGTGTGTAATAAATACAACATTCCCGTAGCTTGACGAGTAGCTTGAGTTCGTGACTGTTCCAGATGCTGCTGCCACGACAGATACTGTGCCTTTTGCTGCAATATCTAATCCGTAGTGCTGTCCGCCAGAGCGTCCGCCAAAGCCTGATGAGAATCGGCCTGCAGCCGGCTTAATGAAGCCTGAGCTGCTTGCTGGTGTATCTGACACTTGATCAGAAGACCCGCCGCCATGAGATGCAGGTGCATTTTTTTCAGCAGCGGCTTGCTGTGCTTTTTTAGCTTCTTCCTTTTGACGGCGTGCTTCCTCAGACTTCACAGCCGCTTTTTGATTCGCTAGAATGTCTTTTTCATTTTCAAGCTTGCCCAGTTCAACATGTGCATGTTCTTTTTCTTCCGATACATGACCAAGGACTTTTCCTTTTTCTTTTTGCTGCTTGGATAGGTCCTTTTTCAGTGCTTCAAGCTCTTTCAGTGATGTTTCAAGTCCACTTAGCTGATTATTTAGCTCTGCTTCTTTTTGCTCCACCAGCTTTAAATCATTTTCATGTTCTGTAATCATGTCTTTATCTGCTTCGACAATCGTTGTGACAGCTCCAACACGACTGACAAAATCACTAAAGCTGCGAGCACCTAGCAGCACATCTAAATAGTTGATCGTACCGCCGCTTTTTTGCATAGAACGAATTCGGTCTTTGAAAATCGCTTTTCTTTTTTCAATTCGCTCGTTGATGACTTGAATGTCTTTTTTCAGTTTATTGATCTCTTGTTTCGTTTGTTTGACTTCTTTTTCTTTTTCAGCGACCTTTTCAGTTGCAGCACTTACCTTTTGGTCAATCTTTTCAATCTCTTGTTTCAGCTTTGTTTCTTTCTTTTCAAGCTTTGCCAGCTCTGATTTCTTTTTCTTCAAAGTTGATTCAGTCTTTGATGTTTTCTCTTCGATTTGTTGACGTTTTTGATCTAGGTCTTCGTATGCGAATGCACGATTTTCGTTTCCTGGAATGTATAGCCACGTTGTTCCAATAAACGCTGCCATTCCAGCCATCATCAGCTTTCTTTTCAAAACGATATTCCCCTCCCATGACAACTGTCGACATGAAGAGTCGACCGGATGAATCGGATCAACCGGTCACACCTTCTATAGAATCCTCGAGTGCTGCCATCAAATAAGATATATTTATACTTTTAAGAATTTACGGATGGACGTTAAGCTTCCCCACACACCAATGAATGCACCGATCAATAGAAGAATCAGTGATACTTGAAAGACAAACGGGTTATATGGAAGCATTGAAATAAATGAGCCTTGTACTCTCGGCGCCACCCAGCCCACAACATATTGATACGTGCTAAGCAATAGAGCGATTGGTATAATGGAACCAAATACACCAAGCAGTAATCCTTCAATGAAGAATGGCCAGCGGATAAACCAGTTCGTTGCACCTACTAGCTTCATAATCTCAATTTCTTTCCGTCTAGCAAAAATCGTAATTTTGATCGTATTGGAGATCAAGAACATCGCTGTAAATAAGAGCCCAATAATGAGCGCAATGCCGACATTACGAGCCACTCCGACCACATTAAAGAGTCGGCTGACCTCTTCTTTTCCATAGGTTACTTTATACGTACCCTTTAGATTTTCTAATTTTTTCGCTACTTTTGGTGTATCGTGAGGATCGGTTGTTTTCACAATAAATGCATCGTTTAATGGGTTTTCTTGATCAACAAGCCCCATAGATTGTCCATTTTCACCAAAGCTTTTAATCAGTGCTTTTAGCTCGTCATCCTTAGATGAGTATTTCACATCACTGATTTCAGGAATCTTTTCAATTTCTGCTTTTAATTCATCCTGCTGCTTTTGATTTGCCGTTAAATCGATTAATACTTTTACTTCTACTTCCTTTTCAGCGTTCGATGCCATGTTATTCAAGTTGAGCATAATGACAAGAAAAACCCCAACTAAAATCAGTGTGACAGTGACCGCACTAATTGATGCAAATGTCATCCACGTGTTTCTTCCAAGTGAACGGAAGCTCTCACGTAAATGCCGCGAGAGAGTTTTAATCATAAATTCCGTACTCCCCTCTTGCTTCGTCACGCACAATCATACCATCTTCGATTGCGATGACGCGTTTCTTGATGCTGTTTACAATCTCTTTGTTGTGTGTCGCCATGACGACTGTTGTACCGCGGTTATTAATCTCTTCCAGTGTCTTCATGATTTCCAATGATGTATCTGGATCAAGGTTTCCTGTAGGCTCGTCTGCAATGACAACCTCAGGACTATTGACGATCGATCTAGCAATAGATACACGCTGCTGTTCACCGCCAGAAAGCTGGTCAGGAAATTGGCGCGCTTTGTGCTTTAGCTGCACCAAATCGAGTACATCAAGCACTTTTTTCTTAATGATACTTGGCTGTTCACCAATAACTTCAAGAGCAAATGCCACGTTCTCAAACACTGTGAGGGACGGCAGCAGTTTGAAATCTTGGAATACCACGCCGATTTCTCTTCTCACATAAGGAATTTCTTTTTCCTTAATTGAGCCTAAATCTTTGTTATTAATTAAGATTTTCCCTTTGGTTGGCTTCTCTTCACGATACATCATTTTGATGAAAGTGGATTTACCAGCACCACTGGGACCAACAACATACACAAATTCTCCTGGATGGATAGAGACATTGATTCCATTGATCGCCTTTACGCCATTAGGATAGATCTTGTAGACTTCCTTCATTTCAATCATGTAATCACCTAATCTTTTCTTATTCGCTGACTAACAGCTTATCATGATTTTTGACACTTATCGTCAAAAAATGTTATGTATGGTCACGCACATACCCTTCGATACGTACAAGCAATTTATGTCCTTCTCATCCAAAAAGATGAAAAAATTGATCATTTAAATTTCAACAACTCCAATTATACGTCATGAATCGACGCAATGGTATTACATTTATATTTCAAAACTTATAAATAAAAGGTAAATAAAACAACCAAAACCGAAAAACATGCCTTTTTACCCTTATTTTTTAAATGAATTTAATATAATACGCTTTCATACTATTCAAAAGTCTTTTTCTACATATAGAAAATAAAAAAACCTTGTCGATTAGACAAAGTTTTATTTTTTCTCTGCAAGCCATTTTGCGACTTCTTTCGCTTGCTTCTCATCTACCATCCCGCTTGGCATAGACCCTTTACCGTTCTGTGCAATGTCTGCGATTTGGCTTTCGTTATATTTCTTCCCTACTTCTTTCAGGCTTGGTCCGCCGCCGCCAGATAAATCTTTCCCATGACAGCCAATACAGTTTTGCTGATAAATTTCCTCACCACTGCTCACAGTAGAAGCACTCTTACTGCCTTCCTTGTCACTGCTGCTTGAATTTCCTCCACAAGCCGCAAGTACAAAAAACATGGCCATAAATAGAAGTGTTAATCCGCTCTTTTTCATCTATTTCCCTCCCTTACAATCATTTGTTCAACGCTATTATATCCTTGTTTACGCCCTTTTAAAACCCTCACCAAGCACCTCTTTTGCGTCCATCACGATGACAAATGCTGATGCATCGATTGCTTTCACGACTTGTTTCAACTTTGTGAATTGTGTTTGCCCAACCACACACATGAGAATCGGACGGTCATGATCGGTATATCCTCCGACTGCCGAGATCTTCGTCACACCACGGTCAATTTGATCAAAAACCGCCTGTCTGACCTCATCCTCATGCCCTGTAATGATCATCGCCATTTTCGAATGACTGAAGCCGGCCTGTACTATATCAATTGTTTTACTCGAAATAAATACACCAATGACAGCGTACAGTCCTTCTTCGATTCCAAAAACAGTCATGGCAGCGAGGACAATCAGGCCATCCATCATTGCTAAACATGTGCCAAGCGTCAGTCCTGTGTATTTATTAATGATTTTGGCAGCGAGTGCCGTTCCACCCGTTGATCCATTCCCAAGGAACACGAGCCCTATCCCGATTCCAATCACCACTCCACCAAAAATGGCTGCTAACAGTGCTTCATGTGTTACAGGAGCAATTTGTCTTGTTAAGAACACCATCAAAGGTAAAAAAATAGAGCCAACGAGTGTTTTCACACCAAATGTACCGCCTAATAAATAAAAACCAGCGATAAACAGCGGAATATTAAGTCCCCACTGCACATATGCCGCTTCAAAACCGAATGACTGCATAATGGTACTAATTCCGCTCACACCCCCAGCGGCAATCTGATTCGGTAATAATAACGTATTAAATCCAATCGCCACGATGGCTGATCCTATTAAAATGAACAGATAATTTTTCACTTCGATCAAAAATTGAGAATGATGTCCCTGCTTCATGTCTTTCTTCCTCCGTTACTTCTGAATGCACACCTATTTTAAGCCCTCCTATACAGAATGTAAATAACAGCCAAATGCAGTGCTAATGGATTAATACTTTATCACACAGCCGGATCAGCGTATTCGGCGGTTGGCATGAGAGAAAGTGATGGTATATTTAATATGTACATGTGAAAGGGACATGCGATGAAGAAAATACTGAAGATTACTGGCATTACATTACTTGTACTGATGATCTTAGCTTTTGGTGTCTTCTATACATGGAGCCGCTTTACGTATGGACCATCCGAAGCATTAAAAAAGCAGGTGAACATCGAGCAAGTGGAACATAAAAACGGGGTTTATGCATTTGAAGCTTCAAAAAGCGATACTGGCATCATTCTCTATCCCGGGGCAAAGGTGGAACCACTTGCTTACGCCTATATAGGGGATGCGCTAATGAAAAAAGGCTATTCTGTCTTTATCCCCAAGATGCCATTTTCCTTTGCGATCTTCAATACAAAGAAAGCACAGGACATCATCAAGGATCATCAAGCCATCAAACACTGGTATATTGGCGGTCATTCACTTGGCGGGACAGCTGCCGCTCACGTTGAAAAGAAGACAAAGGGCTAAAAATAAAGTTCATTTTAGCCCTTTGTCAACAATCTGAAGCTCCCGTAATGGAGAGCTTTTCATTTATTATTTTTTCGTCGCTTCTAAAAACTCTTCGGCATCTGCTACTGCCAGAGAAATGGCTTCTTCCCAAAATGCTTTTTGGGTGAGATCGACGCCTAAATGCTTATATGCTAAATCTTCTACTGTCATTGAAGCTGTATCCTTTAATAAGGCGATGTATTTCTCTTCAAACGATGTACCAGCCTGCAATGCTTTTGCGTAAATACCTAGCGAGAACATATAACCAAATGTATAAGGGAAATTATAAAACGGTACACCTGTAATATGGAAATGCAGTTTAGATGCCCAGAAATGCGGATGGTATTCATCTAAAGAGTCCCCGAAAGCTTCCTTCTGCGCTTCTACCATCAGCTCATTCAGCCGGTCAGCCGGCACTTCTCCATGTTTACGCTCTTCATAAAAGCGCTGTTCAAATAAGAAACGAGATTGAATGTTCATGAAGAACGCCACACTCCGCTGCAGCTTATCCTCTAACAAACTGAGACGCTCCTCTTCATTTGCCGCCTCTTTTAATGAAGCATCAGCCACAATCATTTCTGCGAATGTCGACGCCGTTTCAGCTACATTCATCGCATATTTACGATTGAGAATGCGAACATCCTGCATCACTTCCTGATGGAACGAATGACCAAGCTCATGCGCTAGTGTCGCAACATTGGATGGACTTCCTGAGAAGGTCATAAAAATGCGCGATTCTCCGCTGTCGGGGAAATTTGTACAAAAGCCGCCTACACGTTTGTTTGGACGATCCTCAGCTTCTATCCAGCGTTCATTAAAGGCTTTTTCCGTAAAGGCAGCAAGCTCTTCTCCAAATCCAGCGAAATGTTTCACAATAAAAGCAGCTGCTTCTTGATAAGGATAAATTTTGGTCTCACTGCCAATAGGAGCCCCAACATCGAACCAGCTCAGCTTATCAACCCCAAGCATGTCAGCTTTACGTTGTAGGTAATCAATGAATGGCTGCTTATGTTCATCAATCACAGACCACATCGCATCAAGGGTTTCTTGTTTCATCCGGCAAATATCAAGCGGCTCTTTTAAAATATGATCCCAGCCTCTTGCTTCATACACTTGCAAACGAAAGCCAGCGAGATGATTGAGCGTGCTTGCAAATAAATGTTCATCCTGCGTCCATGCATGCTCTAGGTTATGATAAACGGCCTTTCTGACTTCACGATCTGAATCATCCATCGCATTTTCCGCTTGGCCGACAGAAATCATCTGCGTTTCACCATTTTGCTCAAATGGAATGGTAATCTTATTCACTAAGCTAGAATAAAGCTCATCCCATGCGTGATATCCATCTACGGCTAATTTTTGAATCAACGTTTCTTGTTCAACAGGAAGTTGATCCTTCACACGCTCTCTGCGTTCATTTAATATGTAGCGAACATCTGAGAAGGCTTCTGCATTCATCAGTTCTTCCCACTTGTTCGAAGGAATTGCAGCAAGCGCTTGATCAAACAGCGCAAGAATGGTTCCTAGTTCGGCTTCCAGCTTGGCAATCTTCCCTCGAAGACTGCCTGCCTTCATATCCTTTGTATTTTGAGATTGTAGACAAGATACAAATGAACCTGCTTGAGACAGTTTTTTATATGTGGTTTCATACGTGTCAAGAACAGACGTTAACCTGCTTTCAATGTGTGTATCTTCTTTTGAAAAGGCATCCACCTTTTGGCGTAATTCATCTAGCAGCTGCTGAATGTGCTGCAAGTATGTCATAAATTCTGGGGAAGAACTGCCTCCTTTAAAAAAGGCATCTAAATCCCACGTCTCTTGTAATGGTTTTAATCCCAAAGTATTTCCCCCTTTATTTGCTAATTTCATCATACAAAGGATATAGAGTCAGTATGGCGTATGTATTCCTTTATATTCATTATATTTTCTCACAATTAAAAAAACCCAGCAAGAAGCCGAGTTTTTATGATAATTTCGAACGTAAATAAGCATCGATAAATGAATCTAAATCTCCATCCATGACCGCTTGAACATTTCCCATCTCCGTATTGGTTCGATGGTCTTTCACAAGAGAATATGGGTGGAATACATAAGAGCGAATTTGGCTGCCCCAGCCAATTTCTTTCTGTTCTCCTCTGATTTCATCCAATTCTGCCTGCTGTTCTTCGATTCGCTTTTGATAGAGTTTTGATTTCAGCATTTTCATTGCACGTTCTCTGTTTTTGATTTGTGATCTTTCTGTTTGGCATGTCACCACGACATTTGTTGGAATGTGTGTGATACGAACCGCAGAGTCCGTCGTATTGACGTGCTGACCACCTGCGCCGCTTGCACGATACGTATCAACCTTAATGTCCTCTGTACGAATATCAATATCTATTTCTTCATTGAATTCTGGCATGACATCACAGGAAACGAAGGATGTATGTCTACGGCCAGATGAATCAAAAGGAGAAATACGCACCAAACGATGGACACCTTTTTCTGCTTTTAAGTAACCGTAGGCGTTATGCCCTTTGATCAGCAATGTCACAGACTTAATTCCAGCTTCATCGCCAGGAAGATAATCAAGTGTTTCAACCTTAAAGCCTCTGCGCTCCGCCCAGCGAGTGTACATTCTCAGGAGCATAGAACCCCAATCCTGTGATTCAGTACCGCCTGCACCAGGGTGAAGCTCAAGAATGGCATTGTTTTTGTCGTATGGTTCACTTAAGAGAAGCTGCAGCTCAAACTCGTTAAACTGTTTTGTTAAGTTCTTCAGCTCTTTTTCAAGCTCTGCATGAAGCTCTCCATCATAATCTTCCTTTAATAAGTCATGCGTCATTTGCAGCTCTTCATGTGACTCACTGAGCTCATGATATGTATTGACATAATCCTTCAGTGCATTGGCTTCATTGATGACACCTTGTGCCTTTTGCTGATCATTCCAAAAATCAGCCTCTGACATCGTCGCTTCAAGTTCTGCGATTTTGGCTTCCTTTGTTTCTAGGTCAAAGAGACCCCCTAAAATCAGCTAGCCTGCTAGCCATATTTTCAAGCTCTTGTCTAATTTCTACTAATTCCATATCCTTCACCTCATAGATGTATGGGGGCTGACATGAATAGAAAGAGGTTTTCACCTCTTCCCATTACTTATTCTGTCTTCCCATGACAATTTTTATATTTCTTGCCGCTTCCGCAGTGACATGGTGAGTTTCGCCCAATATCCACAACTTTACGTACCGGCTTTTTCTTCACTGTTTTCTCCTCATCACCCTCTTGAGGCTGATGAGCAGTTGTTTGACCTTGAACAACTTCTTCACGTTCTAGGTTGTTTTGGATTTCTGATTTTAGGACATATTTGGCCACATCATCTTCAATTGAAGCCACCATATGCTCAAACATCGCAAATCCTTCCATTTGGTACTCACGAAGCGGATTTGTTTGTGCATACGCACGTAAATGAATGCCTTGACGCAGCTGATCCATTGCATCAATGTGATCCATCCACTTCGAATCTACCGCACGAAGGACGATGACTTTTTCAAATTCACGCATTTGTTCATCGCCAAATGTTTCTTCTTTTGCATCGTATTTCTCTTTAATACGATCCATGATGAAGGACGTGATTTCATCTGCTTCTTTACCGAAGATATCTTTGACCGTAATGGCCCCTTCATCTAAATAGTTCGTGTTGATTAATTCAACAAGACCATCTAGTTTCCACTCTTCTGGAAGCTCTTCTTTCGGTGTATAAGATCCAACAGCCCGCTCAATAGAGGATTGAATCATATTGATGACAATCGATTTCAAGTTATCAGAATCGATCACTTCAAAGCGCTGTTTGTAGATCACTTCACGCTGTTGACGCAGCACATCATCATATTGTAGAAGCTGCTTACGGGAATCAAAGTTGTTCCCCTCAACACGTTTTTGAGAAGATTCAACGGCTTTAGAAACCATTTTACTTTGTATTGGTGTCGAGTCATCCATGCCAAAGCGATCAAGCATCGCCATCGTCCGCTCTGCACCGAATCGGCGCATCAATTCATCTTCCATGGATAAATAAAATTGTGTAATCCCTGGGTCTCCTTGACGACCAGAACGTCCACGAAGCTGGTTATCAATACGGCGTGATTCATGACGCTCTGTCCCAATAACAGCCAGACCGCCCAGTTCTTTCACACCTTCGCCAAGCTTGATGTCTGTACCACGTCCCGCCATGTTTGTCGCAATCGTGACGGCACCTTTTTGACCTGCTTCCTCAATAATTTGCGCTTCACGTTCATGATTTTTCGCGTTTAACACTTGATGAGGAATGCCCTTATTTTTGAGCAGCTTAGAAATGAGCTCAGATGTCTCAACAGCAACCGTTCCGACAAGAACTGGCTGCCCTGTCATATAACGCTGGGCAACATCCTCAGCCACTGCTTTAAATTTACCCTCCATTGTGCGGTAAATTAAATCAGGTCTGTCATCACGAACCACTGGTTTATTGGTCGGGATTGTCACAACCTGCATGTTGTAAATGTTACGGAATTCCTCTTCTTCCGTTTTCGCTGTACCTGTCATACCAGATAACTTTTCATACATACGGAAGTAGTTCTGGAACGTAATCGTTGCAAGTGTCATGCTTTCATTCTGCACTTCAAGACCTTCTTTTGCCTCGATGGCTTGATGCAGACCTTCACTATAGCGGCGTCCTTTCATTAAACGTCCTGTGAAGGAGTCAACTATGACGACTTGGCCATCTTCCACGACATAATCAACGTCTTTTTGCATCGCAACATGTGCCTTCAGGCCCTGAGCGATGTGATGGTTAAGCGCGACATGTTTGACATCAAACAGGTTCTCGATGCCGAATGCTTTTTCCGCCTTCGTCATTCCGCTTTCTGTCAGCTGTACACTTTTTGTCTTAATATCATACGTGAAATCGTCTTCTATTTTTAATGTACGTACAAAAGCATTTGCTTGTACGTAAAGTTTCGTCGATTTCGCTGCTTGTCCCGAAATAATAAGAGGTGTTCTCGCTTCATCAATTAAGATGGAGTCAACCTCATCGATGACGGCATAATGAAGTGGTCTTTGAACCATTTGCTCTTTGTAAAGCACCATGTTATCTCGTAAATAGTCAAAGCCAAGTTCATTGTTTGTTGAATAGGTGATGTCAGCGGCATACGCTTCTCTTTTTTCATCTTTGTCTAAACTGTTTAAGTTTAAGCCAACCGTTAATCCAAGAAATTCAAAAATCTTGCCCATTTCCTCCGCATCACGGCTTGCCAAATATTCGTTGACTGTCACAATGTGGACGCCTTTACCAGAAAGAGCATTTAAATAAACAGGCATCGTTGATGTCAACGTTTTACCTTCACCTGTTTTCATCTCAGAGATGTTGCCTTCATGGAGCGCGATCCCCCCCATGAGCTGCACCTTAAATGGGAACATTCCTGTCACGCGGCGTGATGCCTCGCGAACCGTTGCAAATGCTTCAACCAACAGGTCATCCACTGATTGTCCTTTTTCCAGTTTTTCTTTAAATTCGATCGTTTTATTTCGTAAAGCCTCGTCAGATAATTTCTCAAAATCTTGAGCGAGAGCTTCAATTTCATTTGCCTTTTTTTCATATCGGCTGATCGTACGTTTCGTAGGATCAAACACTTTGTTTAAGATTCCAAGCATATAATAACGCTCCTCTATTTCATGCAATTTTTCGGCATGTCCAAAAGTTTGACAGGTCCATATTTACCTGCATTCATCATACCATACCTTCCTTCATTTCCAAAGAATTTGCAATGATTTCGCACAAAAAACCCGCCCCTGATCAAGGGAACGGGTTTACTTTTTTTAGGTTGTTTTTAGATCAGCAGAAGCCGGTGGTTAAGCGTTTGGCTCAATGAGTCCATATTTACCGTCATTTCGGCGATAGACCACATTGGTCAAATTTGTCTCAGCATTTGTGAAGACGAAGAAACTATGACCTAACATGTTCATTTGGAGAATGGCCTCTTCACTATCCATCGGTTTTAAGTTGAAGCGTTTTTGTCTGACGATTTCTGTTTCATCAACTTCCTCGTCATCTTGAACCGCTACATCGGCAGTGCCGTTTCCTCCAGCAAATAAGTGCTTTTTCGCACCTTGCTCGCGGAATTTACGGTTTACTTTTGTTTTGTGTTTTCGAATTTGACGTTCTAATTTACTGGCTGCTAGGTCTACTGCATTGTACATATCCTCATTATGCACCTCAGCTCGAAGTGCTAGATCAGTCATTGGAATGGTAACCTCAACTTTAGATTCTTGATCGTTGTAAAACTTCAAGTTCACGTTGACTGAAGCATCTACATCTGACTCAAAATAACGCTCCAGTTTTCCAATTTTTTTCTCGACATGATCTCTTAGTGCAGGTGTTACTTCGATGTTTTCTCCTCTGACATTGTAATTCATGTAAAGAACGCCTCCTTTAAAATTAAGGATATGTAAACCTATTTCTACTTTTCCCTCCTTTTCTCCTGCTCAAACGTAAAAAAAATGTGAATATTTATTGAAATTTGTCGAATTTTGCGGTGCTTCAACTATTGCTTGATAGGTGATGAATATATATTCGGTTGATTCTTGAAAAAGACCAGCGCGCTTTTAAATGTTGAAAGATGAAATAGATGTTTTCAGCGATTGAGACAAGGACTTCAAATCCTCCGCAGATGCTTTCATTTCTTCGTTCGCCGCTAGTGATTCTTCAACAGCTGCCGACATATATTCCGTCTCTTCGGAGTTCCGTTTGGCTCCTTCTTCAATGACACCAACCGTTTGAGAAATTTCCTCTGTACTAGCTGAAATTTGCTCTGCAGTGGCTGACAGCTCCTCTGCTTTCATCGAGATATCACGAATGGATGCCAGTATTTCATGAAAGCTCTGTTCAGACAATTGCGATACTTTCACACCTTCTGCTACATCTCGTTCAACCTTCGTCATCGATTGTGATGACTTTTCAGTATCTTTGTTCACGTTCGTGAGTAATTGACTAATTTGATCTGTCAGCTGACTAGATTCTTCTGCCAGCTTCCTCACTTCATCTGCTACAACCGCAAAGCCTCTTCCATGTTCTCCTGCTCTTGCCGCTTCAATTGCTGCGTTTAAAGCAAGCAAATTTGTCTGGTCGGCAATGGCGTGGATATGCCCTAACAGATCTTGAATGCCCGTAAACTGCGCTTGTACATTGGCCATTGTGGAATGGTGGTCATTCACAGACTCCTTAATAGAGCTCATTTGTTTCACAAACTGTTGAATGAGGGCTGCTCCCTCTTCAGCCTTTTCAGTCACTGAAATTGAGTGACCCGAAACATCGGATGTGTGTTCAGCCGCATTTTGCATGCCAGTCGAGACCTCTTGAATGGCGGAAGCGACTTTTCCGACCGCATCTGATTGTTCACTTGAAGCTTTACTGACCTGTTCAATCGAGCTAGACGTCTGCTCACTAGCCGATATTGTTTGGCTGATGGTTTCTTCAAATTGAGCAGCAGAATCAGCTAATTGCTTTGATCCGTTTTGCACCTGTAAAATGAGCTGACGCAAATGAGTCGTCATTTGGTTAAAGGCTGTACCGAGCTGGCCAATCTCATTTTTAGAGGTTACTTCAATCTCTTCAATTGTGAGATCACCATCGGCCATTCTTTTTGCGGCATTTGTCACAGAGACAATCGGTTTTGTCATTCGCTGAACGAATCTGATCCCAATCACCAAAAAGGCGAGCACAATCGCTGCACTGACAAGAATGAGTGTGAGCAATAATTGGTTACTGTCTTGATTGAGCTGATTGATTTTTTGATCTCGTTGTTTCAATTGTGTTTGTGCGAATTCTTTTGTAAAGGTATGTATTTCTTGTTCGATAGGCTGTAATTCTTGATTGAGGCGGGTGTTGAATTCCTTTTGATTTTGCATATTCAGTGAATTAAATAATCGATTGGTTGAGGTGTAGTAAAGGTAATTTTGTTCAGAAATTTGCTCTAACAGATTTTTTGCTTGTTTAACAGCACTAAGTTTTGAAGCTTCATTTGTTTTCTTATTAATATCTTCATATGTTTGCTCAATCTTCTGTAAATTCTCAGCGTCTTGCACAACCACATATGTCTTGATCTGTGCTTCCTGCTTTTGCAGAAGTGCTTCTAATTCCAGTGAGGTCTGATAAAGCTTCACTTCTTTGTTAAGAAGCGCCTTATAGGATTGATCTGTTTTGTAATAGATAAAGCTTGAGAACCCTAAAATACTGACAAACAATACACATATGACAATAAGCCCAAATGAAAATTGATTTTTTAGTCTCATAATTTCCTCCGAATGGTCTGAATTGAACAAAAATTAATGAATGACATACGGCCTCATACAGGCATGTATTTCATCCATCCACTTTCTATATTCAGGTATAAAATATGATGTCAGGAATGATTGGAAGTGATTTGAAGGGAATGTATAGAAAGCTAGTATATCGAAACTTATAAAAATTTGGTCAAACGAACGAATCGTCTTGGCAAAGTGCTCATTTTCAATAATTGAAAGGAGAAGGGGGTGTGTTGTCTCTAAGTGAAAGAAGGCATGGATCAGATCATTAAAGATCCGATCCCCTTCTGTTTTAGCGAAATCCTTCTCAATTTCATCTAAATATTTTAGACTCTCTTCTATCGTATATAGAAGTTCATAATATGTGGTTAATAAAATATAGTCATTTGAACGATACGCCACAGGTCTCACCTATTTATTTCCGTTTATCGTAGTATACGCCGTCACTCGTCATGGGCTGGTATGGATTTTGATAATTCAACTGTTTCGTTTTCTTTCTTTGAATGGCTTGAATATCTGCTCTTATCCCTTTTTGGATCACCGTTAATTGCTTCGCCATCTGCTGATCCGTTTGAATGATTTCTTTGATCTTCTCTTTTTCTTGATCGGACAGCTCATGCTGTATATCTCTCATTAATTCGTCTCTCTCAATTAAAAAGGCGTCAAAGTCTTCAACCAACGTTTCACTTTGCGGATTTGCCGATATTTCGGCTGCCATTTTTAATGTTTGGTCATGGAGCTGGTCAACAATACTCATAAAGATCCCCCAATAGAATGGTGGCGCCCTTTTCGATCCGTTTGAATGACTTCCTTCCACGCATCACGAAAATCAGTTACGTATTGCTCCACTTCATTCAATATCTCTTCGTCATTTTGAAGGTTGGCTTCTATGAGTCTGCGATAGATGTAATCATACATACTTGCCATACTCTTTGATACATCATAGGAACGATTTAAGGTGACATTTAATTCTTGGATGATGTTTTGAGCCTTTTTCAGGTTCACGTTTCTCGTTTCAGCATCTTCTTTTTGAATGGCATACTTCGCTAGTCTAATAAACTTTAAACATCCTTCATAAAGCATAAGCGTCAACTCGGCAGATGTTGCGGTCTCAATAGAATTTTTCTGATAGGCGGCATAAGGGTTCTGTATTGCCATATATTACAAACCTCCAATTATTGTCCAAGCAGTTGAGAAAGATAGCCAGATTGGTTGTTTAGCTTTTGAATCGCACTATCCATGGCGTTAAACTTTTTGTAGTAACGGGCTTCCACCATTTTTAAACGATCTTGGAATGTACTCATTCGTTTTGTCAAAGAATCCAGATCCTTACCAAGTCCGTATTCCTTTAATTCCATCGTTGTGCTTCCAGCCTTTGTTTGAATGCTTTTTGTATAGGCTGTTAAGGAATTTTTGACACGATAAATGATTCCTTGTTCTTTATATTGCTGCTGCGCTTTGTCTTGATCTTTTGAATCCACATTTAAACTACCTGAGATGAACATTTGACTGACCTTTTGTGGATCTTCTTCAAGGGCTTTTCTTAGTTTTTTTTCATCAATTTCAAGCTTTCCGCCATCTTTATACTTTGATGAAGTGGTAATGCCAATTTGTGTGATGTGAATTTTATTCGCATCACTTGTCGTAATTTCGGCATAAAAGTCTCCTCTTAATTTGGCAGTACCTGATCGTAAAATGGAATCACTTCTCAGCAAGCCAGACTTAGCCGTTGTTTCCCATAGCTCAACTTCTTTGTCAGACATGGCTTTTTTCTCTTCAGCCGTTAATGGGTGATAATCTCTATTTCTTTTTTCGTTGACTTTGCCATTGACCTGCTCAACCAGTTCGTTGTATTTATCCACAAATTGTTTAATTTTGTCATAGATCGTATCGACATCTGTTGAAACGTTTAAACTGACAGGCTTATCGGTTGTACCTTTTAGCTCGTAAGTGATACCGGCTTGTGTGAACGTATTATTGTTATTTTCCATCTTAAGGCCGTTAATTTCGTATTGTGCCTTCTGCCCTTGCGTGGTCGCAACTAATTTGTTATCTCCATCTACTTGGAATCCTAATTGCGTTAAAAATGAAGCAGAATTGCCATCCGCTGCTTTAATACTGACACCTTCACCGGTCGTACGAGAAGTGAGAGCAATCGTATCCACATAGTTTGTCCCATCAAAGATTTGAC
Source organism: Bacillus sp. A015 (assembly GCF_053851875.1). Lineage (NCBI taxonomy): Bacteria > Bacillati > Bacillota > Bacilli > Caryophanales > Bacillaceae > Bacillus > Bacillus sp. A015. The sequence goes on along the minus strand of NZ_JBSPZB010000003.1, from coordinate 182,906 downwards.
CTTTATAAGCCGTGACACCTAGTTGAGAGTTGTTCAATTTTGTCACGATTGAATCAAGGGTATCTGTATCAGTGGTATTAATGGTCACTGTTTTGGGTTTTGTAGAATCTGGTGTCGTCACCTCAAACGTAAACGTACCGTTTGCCGGTGTAAATCCAGATGTACCAGAAGATTTGAAGACGGAAGCTGTCGCTAGTTGGGTCACATTAATCGAGCCAGAGGTAGCATTTGTTGATCCAGTTGCTGTGACAGCAGATTCATTTGAGCTTGTCACCTTTTTTGCGCCATATGTACTTGGACGCGTTAAGTTTAAACTGTTAATCAAATCATCTAATTCTTTGACTTTCGAGTTCACCTCGCGATAGCTGTCTCTTTGCCATTCAAGTGTTTGTTTCTGGCGTGTCATTTTATCAAGTGGTGCTTGCTCAGTTTTCATTAGCTTTGAGACGATTTCATCAATATCAAACACATTTGAAAATCCAGTAATTCGATTAACCATTGTTCTTGTTCTCCCCTCAATTACATTCTTTTATCTACAAATAAACCAACAATCTCAGTCATCGCCACATAGAAATCAAGCCATTCCTTGGAAGGAATTTCTCTAATGACTTCTTCTGTTTGGTTATCTACTACTTTGACATAATATTCATTGAGTTTTTCATGTAATTCAAATTGTAGATGAAATTGCGTAGGCTCAATCAGCTTGTTTGCTCCTTGAAGCGTTTTTTCAATTTCCTCTTTTGAAACGACATTGCCATTTTCTTGTGATTCAGTGTTTACATTGTCATTCTGATGATTCGTAACACGGGTTTGAAATGCATCAATCAGTGGTTCTAGCGAAGTCAACTTACCAACAGACATAGTTATTCAGCTCCTGTGCTTTAATCTATCTTTTATATCGGCTTTGAATTTTCAAATTAAATATAGATGGACCGATTTGTTAAAGTTTCATATAGATGGTGAACATCCACACTGAAGCACTTTCACACGGAGAAGGATAGCTGAATCAGAAAAAAAACCTCACTTTTTTTGTGAGGATAATTGAGAAAGAAGATCTAAGGACAAGCTTGCAGCACGATTGTTCTCTTCTTGAATAGACAGGTAAATTTCCTTCCTGTGAATATCGATGTGCTTAGGAGCCTCAATCCCAACTTTCACTTGATCGCCTTCGATTGAAATAATCTTGACTTCAATATCATCGCCTATTTGAATCGACTGATTTAATTTCCGAGACAGAACTAACATGAGGAGGCCACCTCTAACAAATGTTTTGTATGATAGGCTGAATCATGCAAAATCACTTGCTTGGCTTTCATGTTTTTCCGGTTCACAATGATAGGCGCTCTTAAATTGGCTGTCGTTTTTTCAATAGAGGATTCCATGGTTAAAATAACCATTACTTCCACATCATTCGCATCTTCCACACCAAGAATGTCTACAACCGTCTCTTCTAAGTCAAATTCGTATTGATTGAAAAATAAAAACGGACTGCTGACAATAAAGCCTAATTCTGCGTTTTTCAATGATTGAAGAACTAAAAATGGAGACTCTTCTGATAAAGGTAAAATGACAAACTGTTTTTGATCCAGAAATCCTGGTATCCCATTAGAGAAGTTGATGATTTGCTCCTCTTTAATTGTCACTTCACCATGGTATTTTGTTTGAATGATCATAATTCACGACCTTTTTCGTTTTTCTTACCTATACCTTATCACCATTTTGACCCGTTTCGTCAACTTCTATTTTTAAATCTGGGTATTGTAACATATCAATATTTACTTTACCTTGCTGGTAGTTAACGATCGGTTTATGCGGTGTTGCCTCAATGATCGCTTTTTGAGGCTCAACATCAATTTGAAGCTCGGATGGCTGATAGTGAATTTTGACACTGAAGAATGAAGGAATTACACCGATGGTGAATTGCTTCGCGGGAGGACTACCATTGATTTTGGCAAACTCAGCAATGGCATTACCTCCATCCTCAATCTTAATCAGTTCGCTTCCTTCTTCCGCTCTTCGGCCCATTCCTTCACCAACAGCACGTTTCCCCTCAGCTGCCCATTCCTCAGAACGCCTAAAAATCGACTTGATATCCATATCAGCAAAGGCCTCAGTTTGATCAATGGTTAATTTCGACGGTGTCCTTGTGATGTTCATGACAGCTCTTGGCTGCTGAATCTCAAGATCAGCTCTTGGCTGCTCTACTTCTTGTCTAGATGGAGTCGTCGACATTTGCAGCTTTGCATAGGTTTGTTGCATTAACAATCTAGGGATTTGCATAAGTTCACCTCCATGATGCAAAAAAGCACCCAACGGATGCTTTTTATTATCTTAAGAAATCGACAAGGGATGGTTGAATCACTTTTGCTGTCGTCGCTAAAGCAGCTCTATTCACAGTTTCTTGTTGAAGAAGATCAAGAATCGCTTTTTCACTTTCAACATCTTCATTATCTGATTTAGCATTTTTCAGCACTTCGAATTGTGAAGTCAAGCGGCTACTTACTAAGTCAATCCGATTCGATCGGGCTCCAAGATCTGAGCGCTCGGCACTCATCACTTCTTTAAACTGATCAATGTTTCCTAATGCATCATCAGAATTCGCAAACGTCCCATTTTTTAATGAATTTTCTAAATCCGTCAGCATTTCAATCACATTTTGACCGCTGGCAGATTGTCCACCAAACGCTGAAATTGGATTTGAGTTCACATTTAATGTGATACCGTCAGAAATGTTCGATTGAACTGAGTTTGCATCAGTATAGTTTTCAAAGTTAAATGTATACGTACCATCTGCATTCTCGACGACTGGTTTTACATTTGTATTCGTCCCATTAAATACGAACTTACCTAACATCTGAGTGTTCATCGCATCAATGATTTGTTTCTTCATTTGACCAATTTCCACTCCGATAGCTTCTAAATCTTCTGGCTGCTTTGTTCCATTAGCCGCATCAAGCACTTTGTCTCGTACATTTGACATAATATCGATGATTTCAGTGACACTCGTTTCAGATGTATCAATCCAGTTTCGTGCCTCATTTAAATTATTTTGATATTGCTCATTTCGAAATAGGGCTGTACTATACTGAAGACTTTTTACTGCTGCAACAGGATCATCAGATGTTTTCGTGAAACGTTTTCCTGTTTGGGCCTGCTCATTAATTTTAGAAAGTTTTTCATAACTTTTACTAATATTGCGAAGTGAGTTTTGAGAAATCATACCTTGCGTGACTCGCATCAGTTATCCCTACCTTCCTACGACACCCATGCCGTTGATTACTTTATCCAATACTTCATCTTGTAATGTCACAATTCTTGCCGCTGCATTATACGCATGCTGAAATTGGATCATATTCGTCATTTCTTCATCGATGGAGACAGCGCTAGTCGACATTCTACGTTCATTAGCTGAGTTGACAAGAGCCGCTGAACTGCTTTCCAGCGTCATGTTCTTTTTCCCTTGTATCCCCATTTCAGCAATGACATTTTGGTAGTAATCCTGAATTGTCGTTGTATTTCCGCCAATTGCTAGCTTTAAGTTTTGAATATTGGCTAATTGCGTAGCATTCGAACCATCACCCTGCGTTTGATTGACAGATGCGGCAATATTATCTGTTGATGCTAAAATCACATCACTCACTTTGATACGAGCTGCCAAGCCTTTATTCAGATCATTGTTATTTTCGATATCAAAAAAGTCTTGTCCGCTTGCCCCATTTAACGTGTACCCTTGCTTATGCACGTCGTTAAATGTATCCATGAATACTTGTGCTACTTCATCTAGCTCTGCAAGCATGTCTGGGTACATTCCTTTTTCAGCACCATTTGACATGTAGCCATACGCCTCAACAAGTGCTTTTACTTTACCATTCACCTGTAATTGATCTGCTGCAATGGTTGTTGTTCCGAATTGAAGTGAACTGACAAGTCCCGTCGTATTATCGTAGGAGATTTGCAGTTCAGACTTTTCATTGGTAATGCCATTCAAAATCGTTCCAGCAGATTGTCCATTTGCACCGATAATGTCGATGTTGACGGTTCCTTCAGCAATTTTGAGTGCATTTCCGCCAGATGGATTGTAGCTCACCTTAATATCAACAAGTGAGGATAACTGATCGACCAGCGCATCACGCGTATCATAAAGATCATTTGGAAGATATCCATTTGGCTCAACTGCTGCAATCTGTTTGTTTACTTCATCTATTTGAGATAAAAGATTGTTCACATTTTTTGCTGTTGAATCGAGTTCTGTTTTCAAATTCTTTTGTATCGTTGTTAAAGAAGAATTGAGCAGACGGAATTGGTCTACTAAAGCCTGGGCACTTGTTTTAACAACGGTACGTGCAGATGCAGTATCAGCATTTTTCGATTCTGATAGGACCTGTAATGATTTCCAAAGATTATCAAAGGCTCTGTTTAAGCCTTCATCTGTCAAATCATTCATAACCCCCTCCATTTGTGAAAGGGCATCAGACTTCGCTGCATAGTAAGACAAGTTATTGTTATGATCTCTGTATTGTAGATCTAAAAAGCTGTCTCGAATTCTTTCAACGGTTCCAACTTGAACTCCTGTCCCCATTTGGCCGTACGTCTTGCCATCATAAACAGAAATCACTGGGTAAGGATTATCTGCTTTAAAGGTAACTCTCTGTCTTGAGTAGCCTTCTGTATTTGCATTGGACACGTTGTTTGATGTGACATAAAGCCCTGCACGCTGGGCTGTGATTCCTCTTTTTGCCGTTTCTAGTCCCATGAATGTAGAACCCATTGGTATCCTCCTTGTTTACGCCTTTGAATCAAACAAAGCCCTATGCTGTTTAGGCTTTGAACTCTCAAGACCATTTTGTCCGTAATTCATATGCTCTTTATTAGGGTTAACGAGATCGAATGTCAGTGAAATAAATTGAAGTGACTGCTGAATGAGCTGTTTGTTTAATTCATTTACATCTTTCAATTCCACCATGATGTCATTTAGTTTCTCATATAACGAAATGAGCTCTTCTTGTTCCGTACCTTCAGCCTTTTCGATACATGCTGTGATTGTCGGCGGTTGATCACTTTGTAAAAATTGAACTGTAGCTTCAATACGCTTTTCTTCTAATTGAGAAATGGCCTGAATATATTTCTGCTCTAAATTCAGAACCTCTGAAAGAGCATCAATCTCATTGCTTTTCAGCATTTCTGTTTTATCCTTAGACAGCTTTAGAAGCTGTTCATGTAATCCATAGAGACGATGCAGCTCTTCAATAATTATTTTAACTGACATTCACGCTACTCCTTTTGTTATTGTTGTTTATAAAAATTCAGCATTTTATCTGCAATACCTTTTGTATCTACCTGATATGTTCCGGCTTCAATGCTTTTTTTAAGTTGGTCTATTTTATCTTGACGTTCTTTCATTAAATTCGGCACCTTTTGCATTTCGATTGCCTGTTTAGAAATTTCGACTTTATCAGTTGATTTTGCTTGATTCGATTGCAACGTTTGTTTCTCATATGTTTTCTTGTAAGGATTTACTGGTTGTGTTCCATATCGATTAATTTTCACGGGATTCCTCTCGCTTTCCGTTACAGTCTGTCTTGATTCTATCCATTTTATCGACCAAACTGCAACTTAGTTTAGGGAATCAGTCGTTTTTAGGATTAATGGCATAATAAGTGTCTTTTTCCCTAGATTCAATCTCCTTTTTACGCTCTTCTTCTTGGTTCATTTGGCTGATTTGCGAATGAATATCCTGTTCACATTGGCTGCACAGCTTGTTTTTCCTGATCGGTTGGCCGCATCTTTCACAAGGATAGTTGATATTCGGAAATTGACTAATTTGAAGCCTGTTCAAGCGGATAAATTTCAGGATTAATTCTTCATCAACATCTGTTGCATCTACTATTTCAGCAATAGTTGATTGTCTATTACTTTGCTTCCGCAAAAATTTATAAACGATATCAAAAGAACGTTCTTCTTCTTCAAAGCATTTGTTACAAACCGTTTGGATGGTGGTTTTTAAAAATAACTGATTACATTGTGGACAGTTTGCCAATTGATTCATAACCAAAACCCCTTACGTTATTTTCTTTTCTTATTATCGGTTGATTATCATGATTTTTAACTACGTATCAACGTAAAAGAGGAAACACTTTTGGCACCTGCGTCTTTTAAAATTTTTGCCGCATCATAGATGGTCGCCCCAGTTGTATAGATATCATCAATTAATACAATATCCTTTTGAAGGATCGCATCTGACTGCTTTAATTGGAACAGTCCTTTTTGATCTAGACGTTCATTTTTACTTTTCTTGGACTGCTTACTTTGATGAATTTTAACGAGTGGTTGCAATATAGGCATACCAATCAAGGAAGCTAGTACGACGGACTGATTAAATCCTCTTTCCTTTAACCTTTCTTTACTTAAAGGGATTGGAATCAGCACAGGTTCTTTAATTGAAAAGGAACGCTTAAACACTGCTCGTACATCTCTTTTAAACAACTCAGCTAAAGCTGTATCACCTCGAAATTTAAATCGAGCAAGGACGCCTTTCATAAAATCGTTGTAAGTATAAACACACCTATTTTTCACAAGAACTTCAGAAAAATCGAGCCGTTCATTCCATCGGGAACAGTCCTGACACAATTCGTTATTTGACTGTCCTCTTCCACATTTTGGACAAATAGTGCTATGAATCTTCACTAGGTGATCCTTACATGCTATACATAAGCTATCATCATTTGATAGAAGTAATGATTTCCATGTAAAAGCAGCCACAAAATGCCCCTCACAAATTGGGCAAATCAACTGTTTTCCTTATTAAGCGGCTGACGATTTTCGCATCTCGGAAATGTCGTGACCTTTGAAGCCGCTTCTGTAAGAGTGACCAGCATGGCAGTATTCTTCTGTTTATCCACCATCTCGGATTTACTGTAAGATATTTTATCGATATCTGTTATATATTGTGGCTTCACTTGATTTAGTGAAATCGCTAATACATCTTCTATACACTTTTCACAATGACAAATCATGTTTAATTGATTGAGATATTGATAGAGGATTTCCTTGAGTAGTATTTCTTTTGCATTGAGTAACATATTTTGTCTCTCCTGCCATTTGTGTATTGTGAATATAATGTACCATGATTTAGTTAAACCCACACTATTTTTCAGAAAACTCCTGTGCAGCTGTATCATTCATTTTTACAATATGCTTCTTCGCTTGTTTCATCCTTCTCGTTAAACCAAAATGAAAAAAGAAAACATCTCCTGTAGAATATTCAGGATGCCTCCCCGCCCTTCCAGAAATTTGAACAAGTGCACTTTCTGTAAAAATAGTAGATTCCGCACCTAGTACACCCACCTGAACATCTTGAATGGTTACGCCTCTTTCGAGAATAGTTGTAGTAACCAGTACATCGTATGCGTAATTTCTGAAGTGTTGGACCTTTTGTTTCCTATCTTGATCATCAGCAGATACACCCTCTACATTTACATGATGCTCTCGAAGAATCTTCGTTACCTTCTTCATCGTGGAAATAGAAGGAACAAAAAGTAAAACCCTTCTCTTTCTTTTAATATGTTTCTCAAGCCATTTCATTACAGTAGATGGCAGCTGATTCTTGTTTAATTTCTTTTTCCACTGTCCAATCCATTGAAATGACGGGACGGGTAAAGGTTGCCCGTGGAAACGCAGAGGAATTTTTATCGCTTCTAATTGTCCATGAACAACATCCTTTTTCATTTTTTTAGATGGTGTGGCACTTAAGTAAATCCTAACCCCTGTTTTTCTCATAGCCTTTAAAACAGCAAATTGAAGACGTTCATCGATTGAAAAAGGAAAGGCATCGACCTCATCTACAATGAGAACATCAAAAGCATTTTTGTATCTCATGAGCTGATGGGTTGTGGCGATCATAAGCGGTGCTATTTGGAACCTTTGAGGGCTCCCGCCATAAAGCACAGCTATATTCAGCCCTTGAAATGCCTTTCTAATTCGCGGCTCGAGTTCAAGCACTACATCTGTTCTAGGCGTCGCGATACAGACACTCATTCCTTTATTTAACGCAAATTCAATTCCGTGAAAAAGCACCTCCGTTTTCCCTGCCCCGCAAACAGCCCAAACTAGTAGATCAGATTTGTTTTTTATCGCTTCTATCATTTTTTCTGACGCTCTCTTTTGCCCTTTAGACAGCTCTCCCTGCCATGTTAATTCAGATTGAAACGTTTCTTTCATTTGCGGACCCGTCCATTCGTACAGAGAGCCACATTCGGTTACTTTTCCCATCATGATGCATGATCTACAGTACACACATTCTTTTTGGCATATTTCACAAGGTGAAAGAGCAAAGTACCGCTTGTTTGATACACCACATCGGCAGCATGTAAAACCGCTCGCTTTCCTCTCAATGGCAGGAGTTCTATTTACTAACCTTTTCTCCTCCAGCCAATCCAAATGAGGCTTTATGCATCGAGTTTCAATGGTAAGTAGGTGGCGTGATTGCAGTTGTTGCCTTAGTTCCATCGCTTTGTCCATGTTTCTCCTAACACCTTTCAACTGATGTTTGCCTATTATGTACAAAGACAAGACCTTTCGTCCAACTGTCATAATTGAAAAACAAACCCCCTTTTCCATGAGAAAAGGGGGTTTTTGAGATCTATCTAATCATCCAGCCAAGACCTAATGACCCTTCGCCTAGATGAGTACCAATCACGGCACCAAAGTAGCTTTTATAAAATTCGACATGAGGGTACTTTTCTGATAAATGTGCAATCAATTCTTCTGCTTCTTCTTCTCTATTTCCATGAATGATTGCAGCTCTCATCGGTACACCACGTGATGCATCTTCATCGAATAATTCAAAAATGCGTGAAATGGCTTTTTTACGTGTACGAATCTTTTCAAAAGGGACAATTATCTTGTTGTCAAAATGAAGGATAGGCTTTACCTTTAAGAGGCTTCCAATAAAAGCCTGAGCACCGTTTAATCTTCCGCCTCTTTGCAAATGAGTTAAGTCGTCCACCATAAAATAGGCTCGTTCGCTTTCTTTCAGATAATTTAGATGTGTTAAAATCTCTTCTGGAGAAGCACCTTCTTGGATTTTTTCAGCAGCTTCTAATGCATAAAACCCCTGCACCATACAGCTAGTTTCTGAATCAAACGGGTAAATGTCAATTCCGTCAACTAGATCGTTCGCTGAGGCTGCACTATTATATGTTCCACTAATTCCGCTTGAAAGGTGAATACTAATCACAGCGTCGTATGTTTCACTTAGCTTTTCATATAATTCTACTAGTTCACCAAAAGCAGGCTGAGAGGTTGTTGGAAGATCTTTATGTTTTTTGACTTCTTCATAATACGTCATCCAATCCATCTCTATTTCTTCCCGGTACGATTCGCTGCCAAAGATGACGTTAAGGGGGATCATATGAATTTGATGTTTATCACGTAGCTCTTGTGGTATATAAGCAGTACTGTCTGTTACAACGGCTATTTTCATTCTTAAATACCTTCCTTATTCGTTACTCTTTTTTATTCTAAAAGAATGATCATTGTTTTTCATTAGATTTATAATAGTAATCAAAAAAGCCTGCCTAATCAATAGGCAAGCCTGCAATATCCGAAAAAGACTCTTTATCCTGCCTATCATTTCTCTCAAACTTAAAATGTGAGAGAACCAAAAACAGGTGAAAAAGGAGTACTTGTCCGGAACATTATCTCATTTCTACCCAGCCGTTTTTAATTGCTACAACAACAGCTTGTGTACGGTCGTTTACATTCATTTTTTGCAAAATGTTACTTACATGGTTTTTGACTGTTTTCTCACTAATAAAGAGCGATTCACCAATTCCTCTGTTGCTCTTTCCGTCAGCTAACATTTGAAGCACTTCACATTCACGTCTTGTTAAGATATGAAGTGGTCTGCGAATTTCAGGATATACTTCATGCTGTGGATGTGCTGAAACGCCGCTAGTTGCTAGGCGTCGGAATTCATTTACTAAGTTATGAGTGACTTTCGGATGTAAATAAGATCCTCCGTCAGCTACTACTTTCACTGCTTCAATGAGAGTGTCTGCATCCATTTCTTTTAACAGGTAACCTCTCGCCCCTGTTTTCAATGCATGTGTCACATAGTTTTCATCGTCATGAATAGATAGAATAATGACTTTTGATTCGGGATAAAGCTCTACTAGCTGCTTTGTAGCCTCTACACCATTTACATTCGGCATATTAATGTCCATAATGACAACATCCGGATGATAGTGCTCTACGATACGTGCAGCTTCGTCACCGTCGTCTCCTTCTGCAACTACTTCAAAAGTAGGTTCAAAATCTAAAATCCGTTTGACACCTTCACGGAATAATTGGTGGTCATCAATAATTACAATATTTACTTTAGTCACAAGCTACGCCTCCCCATGTTTATTGTTCTACACCTGAACTTTATGGTCAATATGTCTTTTGACTCTATTTTACAATTTTATTTTGCAATGTTAACGGCACTCGAATCATGATGAATGTCCCTAGACCTATTTTTGAGTCTATGGTCATTTTACCTTCTAGTAAGTCTACGCGTTCTTTCATACCAAGTAAACCGAAGGATTTGTTTTTGTTTGTTTTAACATCTTTCATATCAAAGCCTTTTCCATCGTCTTTAATAATTAATGTCACAGAGTCTTTCGTTACTTCTACCTTTACAGAGATTTCTTCAGCTTCAGAATGTTTTAAGGAATTTGTGACAGCTTCTTGGGCTAGTCTAAATAGTGCCACTTCAAATTGAGAAGCAATTCTTTCGCTTTCTGTATCGCCTAGGCATTGGAACGTAATCTTGGTTTTCCCATCATACTCTTCAATTGTGTTTAAGTATTTTCTTAGCGTCGGAATGAGACCCAAATCATCTAAAGCCATCGGTCTTAAATCATAAATGATTCTTCTCACTTCGTACAGAGCATTTCGCACATTCTGTCTGAGACTTCTAATTTCTTTAAAGCCTTCTTCTGTACCACGGTCTCTAAAAATCCGTTCAATTAATTCAGAACGCATCATCACGTTTGCCAGCATCTGAGCCGGACCATCATGAATTTCCCGAGATACCCTTTTGCGTTCTTCTTCTTGAGCTTCAATAATTCTTAGTCCAAAATCTTGTTTTGCCTGAGCATCTTCAAGTAAAACGCCTACCTGGCGTAAATCCTGGTTGAGATAGTTCAGAACAACCGTGATTTGACTCACAAGCGTTTCAGAGCGTTCAATGACGTCTTGTAAGCTTAATAATCGTCTCTCCAGGTCGTCTCTTCTCTCTCTCAACTGCTTTTCACGCTGCTGGATCATGGTGAGTTCTACTTGCAGATTATGTGCTTTTTCGTAGGCCTCTCGTATTTCTTCTTCGCTGAATTTGTTAAAGTTTCTGCTGACTTCAGATAAGCGGTTTCTAGCATGTCTCGTATGTACTTCTAGTTTATCACCAAAATCAATTACCTCGTTTACTTGCTGCTTGATTTGCTTAAGCTCTTCAACTAGGGTCTCATATTGTTGACGGGACTGTTCGCCTATCCTAAATACTTCGTCCTTGCTGCCATCAACTGTACTTAGCATTTTCATGATGATTGAATCCAATAATTTCGGATCCATTTTGGGTGTTGTCATGGCTTTTCCCTCCCGTAACAGTGATGTCATCTTTTTTTATTATAAATGTCATTGATCTGCATTTTATGTCGAATTATAATGAAAGAATGCGTATAAATCATGAAGTTTTTATGACGACCCTTTTTCCGCTCCTATCATCATAACAAAATACGCTGTAAAATTCTAAAACCAATGCAAATTTTCTCTAGTCTTACAATTTGCTTGTCAGGAGGGTATGTCTTTTGCTGAATCGCTATCTTACAGTAAAAAGTCGTGGCGAGCATGAGATCGTCATTGAAAAATCACGTTTTATTTGTCATATACAGCGTGCTGTCTCAGAAGAAGAAGCACAAGCATTTATACAATCCATTAAAAAACAACATTGGAATGCCACACATAATTGTTCAGCATATCTCATTGGTGAACATGACATGATTCAAAAAGCAAATGATGATGGTGAACCAAGCGGTACGGCAGGAGTGCCAATGCTTGAAGTGCTAAAAAAACGGAAGCTTAAAGATACAGTCGTTGTGGTCACTCGTTATTTCGGCGGTATCAAATTAGGTGCCGGTGGATTAATTCGTGCCTACGGAAAATCTGTATCAGAAGCAATCAACCATGTTGGTATAGTAGAGCGCTGTTTAATGCGTACGATGCACACAACAATAGATTATACATGGCTTGGAAAGGTAGAGAATGAGCTTAGAGCCTCATCTTTTCAGCTAAAAGAAATCCATTATGCCGAAGATGTTATTTTTGAGACGTATGTAGAAGAAACACAAACAGAGCAGTTCATTGAATGGATGACAGAGCTGACAAATGGAAAAAGCGTGACAAAAGAAGGCGAACTGATTTATTTAGAAAAGGACATTGGTCCGATAAAGGAGACAGATGAATGGCACAACGAGTAAAAGTGCGTGTACGAAAGAAAAAGAGTAAGAAGAAAAAGATTATCAAACGTATTCTGGTCTTGTTTTTGCTTCTCTTCATCTGCATGGGCGGATTTGCAGTGTATAAAATTGTGAATACACTTCAGGCAGCTGACAAAACATATGATGAACTAGACCGCGGAGAGAAATCTAAGCTCCGTGATGCTGTCATTGATATTAAGAAGAAACCTTTCTCTGTTCTATTTGTCGGAATTGAGGATTATGCCACGGATGGTGATCATGGCCGTTCAGATTCACTCATTGTTGCAACCATTAATCCTCAAGATAAAACGATGAAAATGGTCAGTATTCCTCGTGATACACGGGTACATCTTGCAAGTGACACGACCGAAAGTAAAGATAAGATTAATGCGGCATTTGCTAAAGGCGGAAAAGACGAAACGATTGAAACTGTCGAACAATTCTTGCATATTCCGATTGATAAATATGCAACCGTTGATTTTGACGGCTTCAAGGATGTTATTGATGAAGTCGGCGGAATTGATATCGAGGTTCCATTTGACTTTAACGAAAAAAGTGATGTGAAAAAAAAGAAAAAGATTTACTTCAAAAAAGGCAATATGCATTTAAACGGGGAAGAAGCACTTGCTTACGCGCGGATGAGAAAACAAGATCCACGAGGTGATTTCGGGCGTAACGATCGTCAGAAACAGATTTTACGAGCCATGATTGATCAAATGGCGAAGCCAAGTAATATTGCAAACGTGGATAACATCGCGAAGGAAGTAAGTGATCACATTACGACCAATTTCCGTATCACGGAAGGACTTGCTCTTCAGCAAATCTACAGTGGATTTAAAGGAGACGACACAGAAACGCTTTCTATAAAAGGAACAGACAGTTATTTAGGACCAAATCGAACGTATTACTTTGAGCCAGATCCAACCAATCTAGCTAACGTACAAAATGAATTACGGACGCATTTAAAGCTTCCTTCTGAGCCTTCGACTGGAACAGATTCACAGACCAATCCATCATCTGGTGAAACAGGAACAGGAACGACAGATACTGCGCCCACTGCGCCAAATTCATCCGGACAATAAAGAAACAGCCCGATTCCTAGGAACGGGCTGTTTCTTTAATTTCTTTTGACCATGCGTTTATAGAATTTCGTAAATGGTTTGAACTCTTCGTTCACTAAACCAGTGACTTCCGCAATGACTTGCATAAACATGACCAATAAAAAAATAATGATCAGTGATAACCAAATGGTTGCACTTGTCAGCAATATTGCACTTAAGCTAAACACTAAACCAATCATGTAAATGACGATGACGGCCATTCGATGGGATAAACCATAGGCCATCAGTCTATGATGAATATGCGATTTGTCAGGCGCTGAAATTGGCTGTTTATTTAATATTCGTCTAATGATCGCAAAGGTCGTATCAAAAATAGGGACACCTAAGATGATCACCGGGACAACGACACTAAACAAAGTGACACTTTTGTATAACCCTAAAAGTGACAGCACCGAAATCATATAGCCTAAAAACAACGAGCCTGTATCACCCATAAAAATCTTTGCCGGATGGAAGTTGTAAAATAGAAAGCCGATTGTACTGCCAATGACGACAAGAGATAAAGAAAGAATGAGAATCTTATCAGCAGAAAATGCCATCACTGCAATCGTGGATAAACCGATGACCGAAATACCAGCAGCGAGTCCATCAAGGCCGTCAATTAAATTGATGGCATTTGTGATTCCGACAATCCATAACACGGTTAGGGGATATGCCATCCAGCCTAACTCAATACGATCTGTTAAGAAAGGAACAGAGAAAAAGTCCATTTTAAGGCCCGTGCTCACGATCAAACAAGCAACGAGAACTTGCACGAGAAATTTAAATTTTGCACTTAAATTATATTTATCATCAAATATACCTAAAATGACGATGAGTACGGCACCAACTGAAATCGCTGTAATTTTATTATGTAGAAATAGCCCGCCTGCTAATGATCCAGCCGCTACCCCAATAAAAATCGCCAAACCGCCCATTCGAGGCATTACTTTATCATGAACTTTTCGTTTATTCGGCTGGTCCACTGCACCAATCTTAATTGCAAGCTTTTTGACGATTGGTGTCACAATTAAAACTGTAGCCAGAGAGACAAAAAACGCTAATAAGGCGCGTTCGTAATCCATAGGTCAGTCTCCTTCTAAATTGAAATCTGTATTTTGTATATTGGCCGCTCTTTCCATTATACAATTGAATATAGGATGATCACAAGCTCCCTCTGTGAAGAAGAAAAATAAAAACGCACAATCCTGAATGAATTATGCGTTTTCTTTAATATTCGTTAATTCCACCATGTTTGTGAACAGCGCGTGCCAATCTTTTTTCTTCGCCCGGCTTTGTCTTAGATGTCTATAGGTCATGTCATCTTTTTTGCTGATCACTTTCAGGCAGGCTTCTACGAAGAGCGCAGGATCTTCGCCCTCTAAATATTCATACACATCATTCTCTTTTAGCCTTTCCGTTGATGGAAGATTTAAACCGACAACCGGTATTCCTGCAGCTAGAAATTCATATAGCTTGAGCGGGAAAACGGCTTGATTATAAGGAGACTGTTTGTATGGCATCATCCCTACATCAATCAGTTTCATATAAGCAGGCACTTCTTCTGGTGCAACAGCCCCTGTCCAAATGACATTTGGCAGTTTGAGTGCATGCTGAAAAGATGGATCTCCATTTGTTCCATCAGGACCGACAAATAAAAATGTCCAATCTGGCTGCATGTGAGCAGCTTGCGCAATCATGTCAAAATCGAGCTTCGGCTTGATTCCTCCAATAAAGCCAAGAACGGTTCCTTCTCTTCCTTCCAGCACATCCTCCTTACAGGAAAGATTGCTTTTTGCAAACACATCGTACTCAACACCATTTTCTACTGTGAACACATCTTTCGGTTCACCCATGAGACGTTTTTTGATTTGATCATGTAAGTATTGAGAAGAGCATGTAATGCTGTGTGCGTATTTAATGATTCGGTTTTCTGCTTTTACAATGACACGCTGCCTCATATAAGAGAGTATGTTGTTTTTCCCGCTTATCGGCTCTCCCCACAGATCACTGCAATCATACACAATATGTTTCCATTCAAATAAAGAAGATAAGAGCGGAAATCCAGGAAACGTATACCATAGGCAAACGGCTATCCCCTTCTTTTCCTCCTGCCGCAAATGCTCAAGAAGAGGGGATAATTTATGAATATAGAACATATCTTGATATCGACCAAAGCGAAAAAATTTGCTCTTGAGCACATCAGGAATGGTCAATTGCTTCATTCGATCCGTTATGGGCTGAAAGGGAGCTGTATGACGGGCTGCAGACGGGCATACCCAGATGACTTCTTTCGTTTCTGGATCAGAAGCTAGAAATTCCGCCAAACGATGCCGTCTGTACCTCAGGCCATCCTGTCCCCATTCTCCCGTCGCTACGATAACATGTATGATCGAGTCTGCTTTCACCTTTATCACCTTTTTTCCCTTCTGTTTATAAGCGCTTCTTCACAGCATTTGTCGCATAATGCATAAAACACCATGACGCTTTGACAAAATGAAGCTGCTCAATTTCTCTGTAGACAAACCACGTTTTTTTCGCCGCTTTCCATTTGTTACTCGAGATAGAGTTTCCAACGATGCGATATTCACTGAGCGGCTCACTCATGCCATAGGCTGTAAATCCTCTTTTTAAAATAGACAGCCACGTGGCTAAATCCTGTCTTGTACGGATGTTCGGCATTTCCACATGCCCCACCTGCTGAAGATCGATCATGACCGTCAAACAGCCGATAATGGTATTTTTCAAGGCTTCATTGTAGTTCAACCTAGCTGGTGCAGTGACTGTTTTTTGTAACGGCTCTCCATTTTCTGCAATGATGTCATACGCCGTGAATGTAAAAGCATAATCATTCGCCAGCATAAAGTCTACCTGCTTTTCGAGCTTTGTCTCTTTCCACTTATCATCGCTGTCTAAAAAAGCGATAAAACGCCCCTTTGCCTGTTTGATGGCCGTGTTTCTCGCAATGGCGGCTCCCCCGTTTTCCTCTAAATAAATGACGTTGATTCTGTCGTCCGCCTGACTTAATTCCCCTAATAGCTTCCTTGTTCCATCTGTTGAACAATCGTCTGCAATGATCAGCTCCCAATTGGAATAGGTTTGGGCAAGAACGGAATGAACTGTATCCGTTAAATAACGTTCCGCATTATACGCCGGTGTAATAATAGATACTAACGGTTGATTGTTCACCTAAGACTCATCTCCAGTTCATCATTAAGATTCTTTGAACACTTCAGGTAACACCACAAACATGAGCGAGATGCTAAAGCCAATGATCAGTCCGAGCAGTGCCCGTTTTTTCGCTGATATGCCTTTATTGCCTTCATCAAGCACTTGAGCCGGGTCCACAATCTTTGCCTGCTTCATTCCGAGCTTTGTAGACTCCAATTCATATAAGAATCGTTCTTTATCCACTTTGGAATCATTGCTGACAGATTCGTCTTCAAGGGCGGATAACCTATTTTCAATGACCTGCTGCCTTTTTGTAAATAATGCTTTGTCTTGCTTGAGAAATGTATCTGACACCTGCTTCACTACAGCCAAGGCTCGATCCTTATCGGCATCTGTGAATGACAGCTGTAATTGTGTATCTGATTGATTGGTCAGGATCAGGCGTTTTTTCACATCCTGCCTTTCTTCTTCCTTTACATCACTGAGTGCTTGATTCAGAAATGCATCGCTTTTTAATAGAGATGTCACTTCTGCCATATTGTTATACACCCCGTCATCATATTTACCAAGCGTGAGGGTAACAGCGGCTGTATAACTGGACTGTTCTACTGATCCTTTGGCAAAAAAGAAACCAAAAGCGCCTAATACGACAGGCAGCAGCACGAGCCATACGATATACTTTTTGATTCGCTTCCCTATTCTTAACATGAAACCAGACATGTTCATTCTCCCAACATTGACGTATTTGCTTTTTTACTAGTGTAGCCATACAAGCTCAGCACCACACACGATTTACCAAGGCTTGAAACGTTGTTTGTTTTTCAAGATATTAACCGCTGCGATCACCAGTCCTAAAAATACCCAGTGGAAATATAAATTCGAGACGGAACTAGGACTGATACTTGAGACGAGAAAGCTCAGCATTGCAGCAAACAGACCTTCAATGATCATTTTTGCTGATCTTGTGTCAGCCCATTGGTATTGTTTGTACAGTGTGAACATGAGATAGGCGTACACTGAGATATAGCCTAGCATGACCGCAAAGCCAAAATTCGTCATCACCTCTAGCAGCCAATTGTGCACTTCAACGACTTGATCTGTATCAAAGATTGAAAAGTGGGCTAAGTAATAAGATACATTACCTGCTCCGACCCCGAAGCCGTATGAATTCGTAAAGAAATGCCATGCGTTTTTGATCAAATTGGCCCTAGCGATGTTGGACGGGAGTGGTTCACTAAAAGAATGCGCGACCTGAGAAGCGAGAAACAAGTCATAAAAGACCGAATAGATCTTGGCCGAAAAGATGGCGATACAGATAACACCAAGTCCGCCTGCTGCGATGAGTGACCACTTTTTTAGAAAGCGCGGCATAAGCAGCCACACATAAATAGCCACTCCCGCAAATATGCCAAGCAAGCTGGCGCGGGATTCTGTTAACAAAATGAGATACAGAGCTGAGATTGCGCCTAATAATCCAAACGCTTTGATATAACCATTTTTCATTTGACGCATGCACGCCACATATAAGAAAAAGCTAATAGATAAAAACGTCGCAAAGTCATTTTGATTAAAGAATACAGATGTAGGATAGTGCTGTTTATACGCTGGCCCAAGATACAATGATGTGTTAGGTAAATGGTTCAAAGTAAAGTGATTATAGAACCCGATCCCCATCACAAATACGGTCATGACCAGCCAAATACTATAAAAGGTCACCATCTGATCCATTCGCTGAATGTACATGACCACAAGAAAGACAAACCCCATTCCCATCGCAAGCAGGGACATATATTTCAGACCGTCTGTAACCGAATGAGCCCAAAGCAGTGAGATGAGCCCGTAAAGAAACCATGCAGCAAAAAAACCGAGAATGCCTTTTACACGAATCTGCTGCCACTGTAATATGTACGTCCCCTTATCTCTCATCCGCCATATCAATAAAGCAAAGACGGCAATGAGCATGATACGGTAGAGGAAAAGACTAAAGAACCCGACACTAATAGAAAAGAAAGCGTTATTGAGAAAGGTCAATGCAATTAAAAGGTAGATGGCTGACATGAATACTTGCTCACCATTCATGTATTGCTTCATCAACACGAGAACTGCCGTGAGGACCACAAGCAGAACCGGGATTGCCACCATCTTCTTTAACCCAACGGGCTGCGCGGATGCAATTTGTACAATCCCTATCCCTGCTGCAAACAAAATACATCCGATCATGATTTGCCATGCTGTTTGTTTCACACTCATACCCATTTCCCTCCTAAGCCATCCATCCGATTTGAGGGATTAAGCCTTTACTTCCTGTTGATAGTAGGAAATGGTACGAGCCAAACCTTCCTGTAAAGTCACGACAGGCTCCCATGCTAAGACTTGTTTCGTTTCCTCATTCGCCAATGTACTATGCACAATATCTCCTGCACGCTGCGGCTTATAAATCGGTTCAAGATGTGATCTCGTCACTTGCTTCATCGTTTGAAACAGCTCATTCACAGTGATGGAATCACCACACGAGACATTTAAACAAACGTTTGATTGGGCTGTTAAAGCCGCGACATTCGCTGCTGCTAGATCCCCTACATAGATGAAATCTCTTGTTTGTTCCCCGTCTCCGAAGATGAAAGGTGCTTCATGCTTTGCAAACTTATCAGAGAAAATAGAGACAACCCCGCCTTCGCCAAGTGCATCTTGGCGCGGACCATATACATTGCTGTATCGCAGAATACAATAGTCCACATCATAGAGTGATTTTGACATTTCTAAGTATCGCTCTACTGTGAGCTTTGCTAAGCCATATGGTGAACCAGGCTGCAGCCGGTGAGCGGTGTCCACTGGCAGATAAATTGGGTCTCCATAGACAGCAGCCGATGAAGCAAATATCACCTTCTTGACACCAATCTCTGAAGCAGCTTTGATCACATGCAGAGATCCTCTAATATTCACTTCCTGATCATATATATAATCTTTGACCGATACTGCGACACTTACCTGTGCAGCAAGATGAATGATGTAGTCTGGTGCGATTTGTTTGATGATTTCAACCACTTCTGGTTTTGTTATATCCTCTTCAATACATTGAACAGATAAATGGGCAATATTTTCCTTACTACCTGTCGAAAAATTATCAAGCACGATGACCTCATATCCTTTTTCTATTAATTTTTCAACAGTATGTGAACCTATAAATCCACTACCTCCAGTAACCAATACTTTCTTCATCCAAGTTTCCTCCTAAATCAAGCTTCTAATAACATCTTAACATCCTGTACATGCGGACGACCGATTGAATGATAAATAAAGCCGTTTTTTCTCATTTGATCTGGTTCAAATACATTGCGTCCATCGATGATGACTGGACGTTGAAGAAGACTTCTGACTTTCTCCATATCCATTTTTAATACTTCTTCCCATTCAGTCAAGATTAAACAGGCATCTGAATTCTCTATTGTTTGATATAGATTGTTGCTAAATATCGCCTGGTTTCCAAGGATCTCCTTCGCTTCTAAGTGAGCAATGGGATCGTACGCTTTTACGTAAGCCCCCAGATCTTGTAGCATAGGAATAATATCAAGGGCTGGAGAGGATCTCAAATCATTTGTATTAGGTTTAAATGCCAATCCTAATACCGAAATGGTTTTTCCCTTTATTTCACCATAGACATCCATCAATTTTTTTACAAGGTACGCTCGTTGATGTGTATTTGTTTCGACAACTGATTCAATTAGTTTAAAACGATAGCCTACTGTTTCAGCTATTTTTAATAGTGCCTTGGTATCTTTCGGGAAACAGGAACCTCCAAATCCCACTCCAGCTTTTAAAAATTTCTGCCCAATCCGGCTATCTAGGCCAACACCTTCTGATACTTTCTCAACATCCGCACCCACTCGATCACAAATGTTGGCAATATCATTGATAAAGGAAATTTTGGTTGCAAGCATCGCATTTGCAGCGTATTTAATCATCTCTGCACTTTCTAAATTGGTTTCGACCACTGCTGTTTGAAATGGTTCATGTAACTCCTTAATGATCTCCAATGCATGAGAACTTGTAGACCCTATGACCACTCGCTCCATACGCATCGTATCTTTAATAGCAGAGCCTTCTCGAAGGAATTCTGGATTTGACACAACGTCAAAGGGGTATTTGCTTCGTGAAGCTTTCTCCACTATGGCTTTAACAAGGCGACCCGTGCCCACTGGCACCGTACTTTTATTCACAATGACTTTGTATCCATTCAAGGATTCCCCAATCGTTTGAGCGACGGCTTTCACGAACGTTAAATCCGCTTCTCCCTGCGATGTCATCGGTGTCCCCACAGCAATATAAATAATCTCTGACTCCCGGATCGCGGCAGGAATATTGGTTGTAAAACACAATCTTCCTTCTTCTGTATTCTTTTCAATCAATTCCTTTAAGCCCGGTTCATAAATGGGAACGACACCACTTTTTAAGCTGTTGATTTTTGATTCATCGATGTCACAGCAGATGACGCGATTTCCGATATCAGCAAAACAAGTACCCGATACTAACCCGACATATCCTGTTCCAATCACAGCAATTTTCTTCAACATGTTTCATCCTCTCAGTAAAAGCATATTGTTCGTTCCAAACTGTTTATCTATCAGTCTTTGCACATTTCATCCTGTTTAAACGATGGATATTGATTGAACACCTTTTCATATTGCTGAATGAGATACTTCGCATTATTTGTTGATGAATATTCTGTATGAACAATTTCATGAAGATCGTTCTTCACTTGCTCATTCCATTTGTTTTCATACAGGTAGGCGTGAATGGCCTCTTTTAGCTGACTCGTTGAACGTGGTTCAATGAGCAGGTGTTGATAGGTAGAAAATAATGATGGGAGCCCACCAACTCGTGTCGCAATGACAGGTACGTTTAAAGCGAGCGCCTCAAGGACGACGGTCGGCATTCCTTCACTATAGGAAGGAAGTGCAAACAGATCCGCTGCCATCAAGTAGTCTTTCACCTGATCGTTTGGCACCTGCCCTGGGAGTAAAATCGATTCCCCAGCCCGTTCAGTCAGCTCCTTTGCAAGGGGGCCCTTTCCGACAAAGACCGCTTTCACACCATCCATCCCACTGACAGCATCAGCTAATTCAAGTAAGCCTTTCTCTTTCACTAAGCGACCTACGAAGACAACGAGCTTTTCGTGAAGCGGTAAACCTAACTGCTTTCTGATGTCTTCTTGATCTCCATCCGTTTTAGAAAATGCCTTGAGCGGAATACCGAGCGGGAGAAATTGCGCTTCCACCTTTGTCATGTCATGTGTCTTTTTTGCCAGCTCCTCACTCACTGTCAGCACAGCAGATGCCTGTTTCACCGCTGTTTCAAAGGCTGTGAAAGCTCCTTTGCTATAGCTCGGATACACGTTCACATCACTGCCGTGTAAGGTTAGAAGATAAGGGATATGCGCTTCTTTTTGGATCACAGCCGCCGCTCCGCCAGACGGCATGGCAAAGTGTGCATGGATAAAATCTGGTGACAGCTGATGACGCTGCATTGCACGCAGAACAGAATCCGCTATTCGTTTACTCGGCTGTGCCCATTTCAGCTGTCCAGGTAACGCTGTATAGGGCGGCCTGTAAACCGTCACTCCGCACCGCACTTCCTGTTCGGGAATATCTTTTTTCTGCCGATAGGATGCCTTGAGCATCCGCAAGACGGGCGGATTCACTGGATTGGGACAAAGGACGGTCACTTCAATTCCTTGTTTGATCAGCTCCTGCACTTGTGTTTCATGAAAGACGCCCTCACTCGGATGTTTTTCACTAGGATATACACTTGTCAGCCATAGCACCTTCATGACGAACGACCTCTTCTCAATAATTTGCCTGCAATCTGTGGATACATTTTGACGAGCAGCAGGCCATACAAAGCAGCACTTAAACAAACAGTCAGTAGTAATTGAAGCGAAATATCAGCTGACGTCAGCTTCATCCCTTGATGTAAAGCTACCGCACAGGCGGCCATCAATAGCGTCATGACAGCAGGCTTTCCGAGTGATTTCAAATACACCTTCATATCAAGCTGAATGACATAGGCCATGAGCCATCTGCCAACAATGAAATTCAGCAGGCTGACACCTGAGTAAATCCAAGCCACCGTCAACAGACTGCCTGTGCTGACTCCTGCATATAACGCACATCCATATACGATGAGCATCCCCATATCCCAATAAAAGGCTAAGTCCGCTCTCCCTTTTGCAAGGAGTATTGAACCGTTTGGATTCATGAGCACACGCAGTAGTCCGACTATGCACAAAATATTGAGAACCGGAACTGCCACTAGCCATTTCTCTCCAAACACAACTTCTATAAAGCTATCTGATACGGCAGCAAGGCCGATTAATAACGGAAAACTAATCAAGGCGAGCATATTCGTCATACTTAGAAAGCCCTCGCGCAGCATGGAGTGATCACGCTGACTTTTTGCAAAAACAGGGAAAGCCACCCTCGTCACAATCGGATTAATTTTCAGCACGGGGATCGTCACGATTTGATAAGCCAAGCTGTAAATACCTAACGCCTCCGCTCCAAGAAACCGGCCGATTAAAATCATGTCAATGTTCGATCCTGCTCGATTGACCAGCCTGGATGCCAGCTGGAAAGCACCGAATGAAAAAAATTCTTTCACTTCCCCTAATGCAAAGACTGGTGCTGGACGCCACTTCTTCCAATAAGCCGCTGCATACAATAGACCTTTTCCTGACTGAAGCAGCACTTGAGAGACGACATAGGCAACAATCGGATTGATGAAAAAAGCGAAAGCGAGTAAAACGAGCAGCGATATGATAGCCGCAATGGCTTCAATGGTACTTAATGTTTTAAAAGCTAAATCTTTTTGCATCATATATTGGTATTGCTGGCCAATTGGTGCAATGAGAAACATCATCGATAATAGCTTGAGCAGTCCTTCTAGCTCAGGACGGGCATAAAAGGCGGCAATCATTGGGCTTGCAAGGATAAGTAAACAAAACAAGACAAGACCTGTGAGCAAGTTGATCCAATATAATGTTGATAATTGACGTTCCGTTGTTTGTTCCTTTTGAATGATCGCTGCACCGATGCCTAGATCAAGTAAAATTTGCGTAAATATTGTGACAGTTGTGATCATGCCAACGAGTCCAAACTCTTTAAGTGACATCACGTTCCCTAAAAAGGCGAACTGTGCAATTTGGATAATGGTAATGATCAATGCGGACAAGCTTGTCCATTTTGCCCCGCCCAGCATGCGATTTTTCATACTTGCCATTTCTCTTCCCTACTTTACTTATCTGGCTCCGTCACCAGTCATGATGACTTTTAACGTTTTTACCATAATCTTCGTGTCGAGAGAAAATGTCAAGTTTTGAATATACTGTAAGTCGTGTGATAATTTTTCACTTGGACTCATTTCATATCCTCCATTCACCTGAGCAAGGCCTGTCAGCCCCGGCTTTACCGCCAGCCTTTTTGTAAAGCCTGGAATTGTGCGGTTAAATTCTGCGGTAAAGATTGGTCTTTCCGGCCGCGGACCTACGATACTCATTTCTCCTTTTAACACGTTGATAAATTGTGGCAGTTCATCAATTCTTGTTTTTCGGATGAATGCCCCCACTTTGGTGATACGCGGGTCATTTTTTTGGGCCCATTTCGCTCCTCCGCTTTCAGCGTCGGTTCTCATCGATCTGAGCTTCCATAATTGAAAGTAAACACCGTCTTTCCCGACCCTTTTCTGCATATAAAAGGCTGGCCCTGGTGTTTCTAGCTTAATCAAAAGGGCGAACAGCAAAATGATTGGCGTACTCAACATCAATCCGATGAACGAGAACACTACATCTATGAAACGTTTTGCAAATAAATAACGAACCATATGTTCTGTTAAAGCAAAAGAGTGGTTTCGTCTCACTTCATATTCTCTGTAAAGGTTCATCGCTTTCTCTGCGCTCACTGACCTGCACCTCACCATTCAAAGTAGTTGTTGTGTAAAGAGATGTTCTATGAAAGTCAGTTTAGCAGAGCAACATTAAGCAAATGTAAATGGGCTGTTAAGTCTTGTAAAATTGTGTTAAGAATGTGTACTTATATCAAGTTATGCCCTTTTAAACGTAAAAAAGACCCGCAATTCTGCGGGTCTACGGGTCTTCTTTTTATTTTGCCTTTACGGATTCGATTGTTTTAAGTCTGAGTGTTCCGTTTGCATCTTTTGTATAGGTTACTTTCACTTTTGATTCTTCTTTCAAGCTGTTTACTTGTTTAGAAAATGTATTTCCAAATTGAATGGCTACTTCTTTTCCATCAATGTTGACAGCAATTGTATGTCCATCAGCCAAACCGACATATGTGCCTTCTTTGGTGACTTCTTTTTTTGTTGTGGACTCAGCTTTTGATTGATCCTTCGCAGGTTCTTCTTTTGTGATTTCTTTACTTGAGCTTTCTTTTGCATCTTCATTGGATTGACCTGCTTGGTCTTCTGTTTTAGCAGCCGTTTCTTTGCTTTGATCGTCTGTTTTTTCACTTGCAGACTTATCTTCCGTTTTTTCGTCTGATGCATTTTCTTTGTTTTGATCAGCCGCTTCAGTTGTTTCTTTTTTGCTGTTATCCGTATTGTTGTCGTTTGATTGATTTGTTGTGCCGCATGCTGTGAGCACTACACCTAGAAGCAATACTAAAAACGGCATTGTGATTAATTTTTTCAATATTGTCACCTCTTCATGATTTGTCGATTTGCTGTTATCAGAAGGTAAACACGTAAAAAAGCTACCCTCTATATTTCGATTATAACAAAAATAGCCTAAATTGAAATGTATTTTTAACTTGACATACAAATGGTCGTTTTCATTTTAATCAAAGTAAGTGGAAACACTCCTGTTTGACCACTGACCCTCCACGGATCAATCTAGGCAGGTTATCCTCGTCACTGTCTGTTGCGCTCATACAGAGGTGTGTGCACGCTTAGCGAGAGCACGATTAGTAAAGACATTTGATAGCCTATGAAGACCGCATCCTTAGAGTGAATCCTTCATCCTAGAACCACTTCATATACCATAAAAGGCTGCCGAGAGACGTTCTCGAGCAGCCTAAGAGGAGTATCTTAGCCACCCCTCATGTTTTTTCTTATCTAAAATAACCTGAAACGCCGCTTGAAATACCAGCTGCTAATCTATCTTTATAAGTAGCAGATTTCAAAATATTTGAATCGACTGGACTGGAAACAAAGCCAGTTTCAAGCAAGACACTCGGCATCTTTGAATACTTAATGACATAGAAGCCAGCTGTTTTGACACCGCGGTCTCTTGTGCCTAATGCACTAACCATTTTAGGCTGGATGTTTTGCGCAAGCTTCAGGCTGTTCGTTGCCGCATATGTTTTGTCATAATACGTTTCTGTTCCATTTGCGCTGCTGTTGTCATTTGCATTCGCATGGACACTAATAAAGATATCTGCTTTCGCAGAAGCACCTTTGCTTACTCGTGTTTGAAGACTGTCAAATGTATCAGATGTACGTGACATGACTGGTAGTGCCCCAGCACTAGTCAATTTTGTATTTAGACGCTTAGCGACATCAAGGTTCACGTTCTTCTCAAGAAGACCATATCCAGCAGCACCAGAATCTTGATCTCCATGACCAGGATCAATAAAAACTTTTTTTCCAACGACTGGATTTTTTAATTGGGAAGTCACAGTATTCGTCACAGTAGATGTACCACCTAGAATACTAAATGAAGTGATCTTCTTTGAACCAATGATTTTTCTTGTTGCTTTCGGTAATGTTTTTTCATTTGTGAAAATAAAGGCTTTACCCTGCTTGGCAGCAATACTAGCTCCTGAAGCGGCATCAGCATATGCAAAACCATTACTAATATACGTATTACTTGTACTCATATTGTATTTCGCCACAATATTTGCAGCGACTTCATAACGATTTGCCCCGCCAATTCTTCCAG
Source organism: Bacillus sp. A015 (assembly GCF_053851875.1). Classification (NCBI taxonomy): domain Bacteria; kingdom Bacillati; phylum Bacillota; class Bacilli; order Caryophanales; family Bacillaceae; genus Bacillus; species Bacillus sp. A015. The sequence continues at coordinate 156,171 of NZ_JBSPZB010000003.1, read as the reverse complement.
GTGAAGGTAGTTTAGCATAAGTTGATTTATTTACACTAGACTCTCCACCAATGACAATGGTCTTTTTAACTCCTCGGCTTTTAATCACCGCTGAAGTTTCGGAGCGTAAACCTTTATCATTTGTTAATAAGATTGGATAGCCTTGTTTTGCAGCATAAGGTGCAATGGCAACTGCATCTGCATAAGCAAAGCCATTTGCTACAACAGCCGTACTAGAGCTTTTCATTTGCTTTGCAATATTTGCTGCTAAATCATATCGATTCTTACCACTAATACGTTTTACTGAAATACCCATCGCCTTTAGCTGACTTGTCACTTTGCTAGAGACACTCTTTGTTCCACCGAGAATGACCACATTCTTTGTTTTTAGATCTTGAAGACCTTTTTTTGTATCTGTAGATAAACTGCTACTGTTTGTAAAAAGAACAGGTGCATTTTTTTGATACGCATAAGGAACCGCACTTAAAGCGTCCGCATATGCTTCTTTACCTACAAGAACAACTGTGCTTGATGTTGTCCAGCTTTTTTTCGCCGCATTCACCGCAACAACATAACGGTTTTTTCCATCGATTCTGGTGACTGAATTGTCAGCAAGTGCAGATGGAAGAAACAAACACATTGTTACTACACTCAAAAATACAACTTTTATAATAGAGCGCACGTTTATAACCTCCTTTGATGTTTTAATTCGTAGTTAACTTTGCACCCGGATAATAGAATGACAAAATACTTGAATATGAGCTTCCTGATTCAGCTCTCTTTTTCGCTCCATATTGACTCATTCCAACTCCATGACCATACCCTTTTCCTGAGATGGTAAAATCATTGGTGTTATTCTTCACTGATGCATACGTGCTTTTTAAATTAGTCGCTCCAAGTATTGATCTAAATTCAGTCATTTTAAAACTAAGTGTCGCTGATTGATTCATACTATAAGAACCCGTTTTATTTTTTAAGTGATAGCTGATTTTCATAGAGGCTGTTTTTGCTCTCTGTCCTTTTGTCTTACCTGAAAAGGATAGGCTTGAAATTGTCGCTATCTTGATGTCTGAAGCTGAAGTTTCTTTATTTTTTAGAATCCAGTTCTTCAAGCCTTTCAACTGACTCACATTTGATTCTGTTGTCTTACTCCACCAAGATGCAGGTTCTGCTGTGCTAAGCGATTTACTCAATTGTGTTTTTGATAGTTTAAGTGTCCATGCATTCACTGGATCTTTTGTATCTTTTTTTGCTACTAAATAAGGAAATGCACTTGACCACACTTCTTCACTCGCCTCAGTGTAGCCTCCATTACTAGAATAGTAGGTAGCAGAAATCAGTTTATTATTATATTTTAGTACCTTACCTTTTGTAGCATCTACAGCTTTTGTAGAATTTGTATACCAGCTGTATCCACCGTACACTTGGAATGCTGTTGTATCTGGCACAACCTTCCCAATACTGTTCACAGAATATGTACGTGCTGCAACAGCCTGTGCTTTTAATGCCTCAACATGCCATCTTGCTGGCATTTCATTCGGTACAACCCCTTTAAGATAATCTTCAAAAGGGATATTTTCATTTGTTGGACGAATATAGCCTGATTCTACAGCAAAGTTCATTTTCCCCAAGTATGCTTTCCCAGCAACTCGAATGACATTTTTAGTTGAATATTTCTCTGGAACAACTCTTACTGAAGATCCAAACGTCTTGATGCCCTTGATAGAAATTTTCCCGTTAGAAACATTCAATTGATAATCCTTATTATTCTTCAAATAAAATTCATTTGATAATTTTGTTTGTAAACTTGCTGAAATGGATTTTGTTCCGCCAGACAATTGAAACGAGTACGTCCCCTGTTTTTTCACAACTGATGTCACAGGTGATGTTAGACTATTGTCTTTTACAAGTACCATAGGACTGTTATTTTTGGCTGCTAAAAGCGAAAATGTAATAGCATCTGTAAAGATAGAACCATTTGCTAAGTATAGCTTATTAGCATTCATGTTTAATTCAGTTACAATATTTGCTGATACCTCATATCTATTAGCTCCACCGATTCTTTTCACTGTGGACGTTTTTTTGATTTGAGATTCAACTTTTTTGCTAACACTCTTTTCTCCACCAACAATGATGACTTTACTTGGAAGCTTGTAAGTTGGTAAGCTATCTTTCTTCGTTAACAGAATAGGATAGCCGTTTCTTGCAGCGTATGGTGTTACTGAAGCACTGTCAGTAAAAATGCTTCCTGTTGCCACTATAGCTTGACTATAGTTCCCCATCTCTTTTGCGATATTTTGTGAAACAGCATAACGTGATTTACCACTGATCCTTTTGATCTTCCCGTATTTCTTCAATGTTTTCTCTGTTGCTGAAGAAACACTTGTTGTTCCACCGATAATCAGAATATTGTCAGGATTCATCTTTTTAATTTGCTTTTCAGTGGTTTTTGTTAATTTTTCAGCATTCGTATATAAAATAGGTGCATTCAATTTATAAGCTAAAGGTGTAGCGGAAATTGCATCTGCAAACGCATCACGATTTACAATGACAATTGTAGATGGATTTTTCCAGCCTGTTGAAGCAATATTATTGGCTACCTCATAACGGTTCTTACCATCATATCGAGCGATTGAAGATACATTTGTACCAGTCACTTTGTATAAGCCGGATGATGATATGTTAAAGTTCGTTTTGTTTCCAACATAGTTTGATAATTTCACAGAAATTGTTGAGCTTGCCGCTGAAGCATCTTTTGGGATGAATACAAGCAAAAGTAAGATGAACATTGTGAAAGTTAGACTGATTTTTTTCAATTTAATGATCCCACCATCTCTCTATTGAACTTTTTGAACTTTTTTAATTTCTTGAATTTCCTTTTGGCCACTGTCATTTAGAATGTAAAAAATGTCTACGTGATCTCCTGGTTGAAATTCATTCAATACTTCATTGAAGTTTTCAGTAAATTCAAAATTCAAAGTAACATTTGACTTTTTCACTTCAATTGTATGGGAGTCTGCCATTCCTACATAATTGGCTGTCTCCTTTAACGTTTGAGAAGCTGAACTGCTTGTCTTCTTTTCTTCTAAGGACTGCTCAGCCGTTCCACATGCTGTGAGCACGATACCTAGCAGTAGTATTAAGAACGGTAAAACGACGATTTTCTTCATTTTTTTCACCTCATGTCTTTGTATCGTCTTATAACTTAATATTTTAAGGTAAATTTAAGGTTTTTTGAAACCTTTTTTTTGTTACAACGTCTATATCTAGGTTCAGAGTAAAAAAATAACTTGTTTATCAAGATTCGTAAACCTATAATCATGGAAGAATTATAGAAAAGGTGAGGGACATTATGAGAGCTGAGAGAAAAAGAAAGAAGAAAAAGGTTCTTTGGATTATTTTATCGATTATTGGCTTATTCGTATTAGCAACTGGCGGATACGCATATCATCTTTGGAACACAGCAGCATCAACCGTCGCAGGCATTCAGGAGAACTTAAAGAAGTCCGATAAGCGTGACAAAGATGTCGATTTAAATAAAAAGGACCCGATCTCCATTTTAGTCATGGGTGTCGATGAACGAAAGAATGACCGAGGCCGTGCAGATACATTAATATACATGACAGTGAATCCGAAAACCAAAACAACCGAGATGGTGAGTATCCCGCGTGATACGTATACGAAGATTGTCGGGAAAGGCACCATGGATAAAATCAACCACTCCTACGCATTCGGCGGCACACAAATGGCAGCTGATACAGTAGAGGAGCTGCTTGATGTACCTGTTGATTACTTTGTGAAAGTCAATATGGAAAGCTTTAAAGATATTGTCGATACACTTGGAGGCATTACCGTGAATAGCACGTTTGCTTTCAGCTATGACGGCCATTCATTTGGTACAGGAGAAATTAACCTGAATGGCGATCAAGCACTTGCCTATACAAGAATGAGAAAACAAGACCCAAAAGGGGATTTTGGCCGCCAGCAAAGACAGCGCCAAGTCATTGAAGGCATCATTGCGAAGGGTGCCAACATTTCGTCTATTACAAAATTCGGCGATATGTTCAAAGTCGTTGAAAACAACATGAAAACCAACATGTCCTTTGACGATATGTGGACGATGATGAATGATTATCGCGATGCAAGAAAGCGTGTCAAACAGCACGAGCTAAAAGGAACAGGCACACGAATCAATAACATTTATTACTATCAGCTTGATGATAGCAGTTTAGCGAAAGTGAAGAAGGAATTGAAGGAAAGTTTGGAGCAGTAAAAAAGAAGACAAAGGGCTAAAATAAAGATCATTTTAGCCCTTTGTCAACAATCTGAGAAGACTCCAATGACGTAGTCTTCTTTTTTATGATTTAAACGGTACTGGCTTTTCCTCACTGAATCCAAAACGATGAAGGAGCTCTTGGACAATTCGTTTCGACGCTTGTCCATCACCATAAGGATTAGAAGCCTTCGACATTTTGTCGTACTCTTGCTGGTCTTCTAGCAGCTCTTTTGCCATCTGGTAAATGGTATCCTCATTTGTCCCTGCAAGCTTGAGCGTGCCAGCTTTAACGCCTTCTGGACGTTCTGTTGTATCACGCAGCACCAATACTGGCTTCCCTAAAGAAGGAGCCTCCTCTTGAATACCGCCGGAATCCGTTAAAATAAAGTGTGAAGCTGCCGCAAAGTTATGGAAGTCAACCACTTCAAGCGGTTCAATTAAGTGCACACGGTCGAGATCACTGAATTCCGTCTGAGCCGCATCACGAACGGCAGGATTTAAATGAACAGGGTATACGACCTGTACATCTTCGAACTCTTCTACAACACGTCTAATCGCTCTAAACATGTTTTTCATTGGCTGGCCAAGATTCTCTCTGCGATGAGCCGTTAACAAAATCATTTTATCTGTGCCTATTTTCTCTAAAATAGGATGTTGATATTGTTCTGTGACCGTTGTTTGCAGGGCGTCAATGGCAGTATTCCCTGTCACACAAATGGTCGCTTCTTTTTTATTTTCTATCAAAAGATTCTGCTTCGCCTCATCTGTAGGTGCAAAATGAATATCGGCAATAGTGCCTGTCATTTGACGGTTCAATTCCTCTGGGAATGGTGAATACTTATTGTGTGTTCTTAAGCCTGCCTCCACATGACCAACTGAAATTTGGTGATAAAAAGCGGCCAGACTTCCCGCAAATGTTGTCGTTGTGTCTCCATGAACCAGCACAATATCAGGCTTTTCCTCTTGGAATAACTGATCTAGCTTCAACAGTGCATTTGATGTAATTTCTGATAATGTTTGGCGCTGTTTCATGATGTTTAGATCATGATCTGGCGTAATAGAAAATGCATCAAGTACTTGATCAAGCATTTCTCTATGCTGAGCTGTTACAGTGACAATTGAATTTATTTGTGGATGTTTATTAAGTTCAAGGACAAGTGGAGCCATTTTGATTGCTTCAGGTCTAGTACCGAAAATAGTCATTACATTTAGTTTTTTCACTTGTTTATGCCTCTTTCCTAGTATAGTACTTTCAATTATACACAATTTGGAGGATAAATTTAATGATGTAAAAAAAGAAATTTACATTGAATTAACGTTATATTTCTCTTTCCTTTACATTTAACATATAAAATATGAATTATCTAAAGTTCATTTTAGTGAAATCATTTGTCTTTCCTATGATTTGTAAGTTACACTTTAATAAGACGACCAAGAACACACATTGAATGATTAAATCGGTTATCTATGTAAGGAAGGTGCAAAGTTTATTGAAAAAAGTACGTAAAGCCATTATACCAGCTGCAGGTCTCGGGACACGTTTCCTCCCTGCAACAAAGGCCATGCCTAAAGAAATGCTGCCAATCGTTGATAAACCAACTATTCAATATATTATTGAAGAAGCTGTTGAATCAGGAATCGAAGACATTATTATCGTGACTGGAAAAGGAAAAAGAGCCATTGAGGACCATTTTGATTTTGCACCAGAACTAGAACGTAACCTTGAAGAAAAAGGAAAAAAAGAACTATTAGAAAAGGTAAGGAAGTCATCTAACATCGCTGATATTCATTACATACGCCAAAAGGAACCTAAAGGACTTGGACACGCCGTTTGGTGCGCACGTAACTTTATCGGTGATGAACCTTTTGCTGTTTTACTAGGTGATGACATTGTTCAAGCCGAAACACCTGGGCTTCGCCAGCTGATGGATGAATATGAAAAAACCCTTTCCTCTGTGATCGGCGTTCAGCAGGTAGCAGACAGCGATACGCATCGCTACGGGATCATTGATCCTCTTACACAAGAAGGACGCCGCTATCAGGTGAAGAACTTTGTTGAAAAGCCGCCAAAAGGAACAGCTCCATCGAATTTAGCCATCTTAGGCCGCTACATTTTCACACCAGAGATCTTTATGTACCTCGATCAACAAGAAATTGGTGCAGGCGGAGAAATTCAGCTGACAGATGCCATTCAAAAGCTCAATGACATCCAGCGCGTATTTGCCTATGACTTTGAAGGAAAACGATACGATGTCGGTGAGAAGCAAGGCTTCATCGAAACGACTCTCGAGTTTGCCCTTCAGGATGAAGAGTTGAAAAAGAAACTCATTCCATTTATGAAACAGCTTCTTGAAAAAGAAGAAGTCAATTAAAAAAGCTGCCGGCATCGGCAGCTTTTTATTTAATCACTGAAATCGTCAGTGTATGCTGTTCATTATCAATGACAAAAAGGTTGTTTTCGCCCTTCACTGCGAATTTCGTTTGTTTCTCATTCATCCAGACATTTTGTTCTGTCAGGCCAAGTGTTGAAGGAGAAATTGGCATAATCTCGCGGAACACAATCGCGTGTGCTTGACCATTTTGAATCACATAATCGGTTTTCTCTGTGGTCAATCGCTCAATGGTGTCGCCTTGATCACTTTTGATCGAGCTCAGCGTTTGCATTCTTTGCTGAAGCACAGATTCTTCTTTTCCAAGGAAAGATAGTAAATACTCATACGAACCTGCTGATGCAGGTGATACATAGGAATTGAACTGTCCTGGTCCAATGGATAATGGCTTCAATTCATCTGCAGCTTGCAGTGTATCAGGTTTCACAAAATACGTCTCTGACGCTGTTTTGATTTGAACAGTTTGTTTATTTTCAGCCACAGCCTGTACTTCTTGTCCAAATGGTAAAGTGACATCCGCCTTTTTTTTCATGGCTTGATCTTTGTAAACCGTCATTGAATCTGCCGTGACAACGGCCTGTTGATCCACCTTTTTCATATCAGGCGCAACCTTCGTCTTAGGATTCTTTGACTGAGGCACCTCTGTCTTATCTGATGGTATTGCACCAAATGTTGCCAGCGTACGAAGCGGTCGATCCGAAAACATAGAAAGGGCAAGCAAGATGGTTAAGAGCGCTATAATGGTTACTTGAAACGCTGGTCCAAAAAATGAACGACGTTTCCCGTTTTCAATATAACGAGACACCTTTGCTGTCTTTTGTACGCCTTTTCGACCTTCCTTGTGTTTCAATTGGTATTCTTTTTTCTCTTTCTTAGAAAGCTTGTTAAACCAATCAACAAACTCCTTATATTCTTTCACAACCTTTTTCGTATCATCAAACATACGAAGCTCACCATAATGCATCCAAGCCACCCGGTCACAGATTTTTTGGATTTGGCTAATGGAGTGACTGACAAAAAAGATCGTCTTGCCTTGTTCTTTGAATTCTGTGATTCGATCCACACATTTTTGATAGAAGGTTTGGTCTCCGACAGATAACGCTTCATCAATAATCAGGATATCTGGATCGATATGTGCTGAAATGGCAAAGCCTAGACGGGATTTCATTCCGCTTGAATAGCTTTTTACAGGCTGATCGATAAAGTCGCCAATATCCGCAAACTCTACGATTTTTTCATAAAGCTCATCTATCTCTTTATTCGTCAGCCCCATCATTAAGCACTTTAATCGAATGTTGTCTTTACCGCTTAACTGGTTGTTCAGCCCTGCCGCAATGGCAATTAACGAAGGCTGGCCGTCCATCTCAATTTCACCGCTTGTCGGTGGAATGATTTTCGCTAGAAGGTTCGACATCGTTGATTTTCCAGATCCGTTGATTCCTACAAAACCAATCGTCTCGCCTTCATATACATCAAAGGACACATCACGAACAGCAAAGAAACCTTTTTCATTTTTATTAGGAAAAAACAGCCCTTTGATCTTATCCGACTGTTTTTTATATAGGACGTATTGCTTGGATACGTTTCGAAACGAAACCTTTAGTTTCATCGTATAATCTCCTTACTTTTTAAAGAAAATCGACAAATTTATCCCTAAATTTCATATGAAGCAATGAACCGACTGTTAAAAGAAGAAGGGTAATCAGCCAAAAATAAAGCGTATATTTCACATCATGGAAGAACCATTCTCCCTTTAACAAGCTATTTCTGAACCCATCAATAATGTAGAAAAGAGGATTCAGTCTTAATATATCTCCAATCCACGCTTTGTCTCCAGTCAGCTTCTCTGAGATATTCCAAAAAATCGGCAGCAAAAAGAAAAGTAAGCGTGTCACTGATTGTAAAAGAAATTGATAGTCTCTCACGAGTACGCTAATCGTTGAATTAAACAAACTAAACGAAAACATAAACGCGATCATACAAATAAGATAGTATATATATTGAAGCCAATGCGCGTCGGGATATATGCCATAGGAAATCAGCACAATCAGATAGACACCCATCATGACAAAGTAGCTGAACAAGTTGGACATAATCACCACAGACGGCAGCGCACTAATCGGAAAATTCATTTTCGATACCATATTAATGCGTTTAAACACACTGTTTGATCCATCAAGAATCGTCGGACTAATGAAGAACCACGGTATTAATCCGGCAAGCATCCAGATGATAAATGGAATCTCCATGCCTCCAATGACAATTGGCTGTCCTCCGCGAATGCCCAAACCAAAAACAAACCAGTAAGCCAGCATTTGAATCAATGGATTTAAAAACTGCCATAAAACACCTAAATAATTCATCTGATATTTTGATTTTGTTTCATAAACAGCAAGTCGCATAATCAGCGGAAATGAACTGATTTGCTCCTTTAGTATCGTCAACATTGCGTTCATTGTTATCTTCCTTAACAAAAGTTTTGAGTACCATTAAAATTAAAAGCACCGCTCATAATTGTAACAGATAACGATTAACATTTCATCTTATAACAAAAGTCGTTCACTTCAATCTAGTAGACAAAAAAAAACCTGAATCCTTTCGTTCGTAGATTCAGGGGTTCTCAGACGTTAGATAATTTGATGCTCTTTTAAGAAATCCGTAATTCTTTTCGTGTTTTGATTATCATTAAAGCTATTGATCTTCAAATATTTTTCTTTATACTCATCTTCCACCACATATTGATGATCAATCGCATGTTTGACAATACGAATCAGGTCTTGTGTGTTATATGCAATCGGTCCTGGTGCATTTTCTTCGTTCACAGGAGGAATAGCCTTATACTGTCTAATTAAGTAATCTTTCTCTTCCCAATAAAAAATAGGGTAGGCTCCTCTATATTGCGCATCATAAATAGCAGAAGAATAATCAGTGATAAACACTTTTGATACCTTTAGCGCTTCTGATGGGTTATCAGAAATAATATGTTTATACTGAGGTAAGTTCTGATAAACGTATTGTGAAAATTTGTTATGCGGTACAATTAAAAGACGATCAAGAAGACCTGCTTCTTCAAAGCTTTTAATGATTTTTATCAGAACTCTATAGTAAGATGTTTCTTCAATTCTATTCGTATAAATAAGCCCCTCTTCCCAATATCGGTAAGTTGGCATAAAGGCTATTTTATCTGCACCTTCTACTAATTTAGCATGGTCAAAGGTTGCGAGTCCTGTCAAAATCAAGTCATCGCGGTCATAATTCATCTTATAAAATTCACCGGCTTCTAATTCAGAACTAATGACTGACTTATAGATATTGTATTGGTTCTTGTCTTTATGGAATCCAAATGCCATTGGGTTATCAACAGGCTTAGCAAACATGATTCCATGTTGTAAAAATACGAGTGGGACACTCATGATTCTCTCTCTGAGATGGTCAATGTATAATCTATCATTCAGAACATGGTTAGATAGCTCACTTGAAATAAAATAGCTGGCGTTAAAGATACTTAAATAGTGTCTTAAACTATATTTCGGAATGATTACCTTTCCATATTTATCCTTCAATGCTGGATATGCGCTTGATTTCTTATTAAGAATAAAGTAGTTTTTTGAGTTCGTTTGACAATTCTCTTGAATGTAATCAAAAACCCTAATAGCTGATTCATCTGCTTTATCGCTCTTTTTCTCAAAAAACAAATTCACACCATATTTTTTGTCTTTATAGAATGATGATAAGATACTCGCTGCTTTTATTTTCACTTTACTAAATAAAGAATATTCATCAGAATAAGGAATGATGGTTGATGTCACATTCCCAAACAAATTTGTTCTTAGTACTTGAAGCTTGTCCCCATTCTTTTTCGTGATATATGTTTTAACTTTTTTATCTCTTTTTTTCAATCTTAAACTATGGATAATTCGGTTATCATTTCCTACGAATAAGTTATTGTGGATTCTGCTATCTAAATCAAGATCATTTAACGAGATTTTAAAGAAACCATACCTTTTTAGAAATTTGACCTTTCTAAATGGTCTCATAAATCTCGCTAGCTGATGGTCAGAGTTTCTAATATAAAGATATTCATATTTTTGATCTGAATTATATGCGTAATGAGTCAGCCTTCCATAAATATAAAAACTATTAAATAAACTAAATATACGTAATCTCGATGTATGTTTTGTGACGAGATATGGATTTCCTCTCACTAAATAAACACCATTTGTTCTTACATATATGTAATATCTTTGTTTATTAATCACCAAAATATTAAGAATGTTGTCTTCTTTAAATTGCTTTAATGTATCTTTACCAAAAATTTTGAGCGGCTGATATCTAGGAACCAATCTAAAGTTGACGATTTTCTTTTGCTGAGTCACCTTATTTAAAATTTTGATTTGATTACGGTTATTCACAGTCACTTCAATATCATTATGTTCCTGCATCACATTAAACAAAATTTTCCTTACATTCAATTCTTTATTCTGACAATCATACGTAATCACAAAGTGGAAAGGACTGTATATGATAAAGGAGATATCAACAAATCTTCTTTTTGCCCCATCAATGATCAAATTCATTTTAAAGTTCCGGTTAATTTCATCTACATTCAGCAGACCAGAGAATAAAAGCAGTTCCTCTTCGCCTTTATATAAACCATAACGGTCTATCCCTATTTGTTTGACATAAATATCTTCAAATTGATTTCTAATTTCAATAGGATGTATGTGATTTGGTTGAATAATGTCTGAGCTTTCTTTAACAATATACAAATTCTGATCCTTAGAATAGAGATAGATCATTTCATTAGTATTGTCTATTGTGGATTCAAAAATCATTTGATCCTTTACATTAATTTCACAAATCCACTTTGAATCGTTTACATTTAACTCTTCAAACTCAAAAGTACACAACTTCTCTATTTCGTCAATATATAACACTAACCTATGTTCATCTAAATTTAGAATTTCTATAAAATTATGATAAAGTTTGTACATTGAAGCACCTCTGTATTATTTTCAGCATATTTACAGTACCGGATAATCTTATCTAAATTTAGCATGTTTACTGTTAAATTTCTATGTTTTTTTATTTTTACCATTACTTTTAAATATGTGTACAATGGAATGGAAAACAAAAAAAAGTACCATTCAAAAGGCGAGGAACGGTACTTTTTTCACTATTTTTCAGAAAAAACAACTTCCACAACCCGCTTCGACGACTCACCATTCTCCAAGTAACAGAACTTTTCATAAAACGGTGCAAATGACGCTGGTAATGTAAAGGCTGGCTGTTCTGTTTCTCTTACCCAGTCAATGACACTTGCTGTCTCTTTCACAAGCGGTCCAGGTGCTTCTTGTTCAAAGTCGAAGTAGAAGCCTCTGAGCTTGTCACGATATGTTTCGATGTCTGGCACATAGAACAGCATCGGACGTTTGAGGTTTGCATAATCAAAGAACACGGATGAGTAATCTGTGATGAGCAGATCAGAAATCATATAAAGGTCTCTGATGTCTTCGTAATGAGAGAAGTCATAGGCAAAGCCTTCATATGGTCCTAAATCAAAGTTTTCAGCTACTAGATAGTGCATACGAAGAATGATGATATATTCGTCTCCGATAGATGCTCTTAGCTCATGCAGGTCAAGGTCTAAATCAAATTTGTACTGCCCTTTTTTATAAAATTGATCGTCTCTCCATGTCGGTGCATATAAGATCAATTTTTTATCAAGCGGCAAATTCATTTTTTGCTTGAGTGCCCGCATCGTTTCTTCATTGTTTTGATTGTGAAGGAAGTCGTTTCTCGGATATCCTGACTCAATCATGGTTTTTTGAAATTGGAACGCACGTGTAAAGATTTCAGTCGAGTATGCATTAGGAGAAATGAGGTAATCCCAATTCGATGCTTCTTTCGTGAAATTCTTTTTGTATTTCTTCGTGTTCGTTCCAGGCATATGCACCTCGTCCATGTCCATCGCCAGTCGTTTTAACGGCGTACCGTGCCATGTTTGCAGGTATGTTGTATGGTCTGGTTTTGGGACCCAAAGCGGCAATCGACTGTTGACGACCCAATACTCAGCTCTTGCCATCGCAAAAATCCATTTGAATGACAGACGATTGATATAGTAGATGTCCTTTTCCTTAAACGGTGCTTCATGCCCTTTTTTGACGCTCCAGATCAACGTATATTCAGGGTGATTTTCTTTCATATACTCATAAATAGCACGCGGGTTACAACTGAATTGTTTTCCATTAAAGCTTTCAAAAACAACGGTTTTCTTTTTCACGGACAGCTTACTCGCCAGCCTAAAGGTCGTTTGGAAGGTCCTTGTCACAAGACGATTGCGGACTTTTTTGATTTTGCCAATTTGCTTTTTGAATTTCTTCCACTTGCTTGTGACATAGTACTTCGCACGGGTTTTGATTGTGTAATCATTAATTCGGATGCCAAGCGTTTGTCTCTTTTTCTTTCGATACACTTCATATCGAACCGGGATATCGTTCTTTTTTTGTATTTGGACAAGCCCTTTTAATTGATTAGATCGATCTCCAAGAACAAGTGACGGTGTTGTTAAAGTCTCTTCTACTCCGTTAACTTCACATATAAATTCAAAGTACATTCTATAGATATATCGCTTATCTGTAGAATAGGTTAATGCCCCTAAAGGAACTTCAACTTTGAAAGGATATATCTCTGGCATCTCCCCGTCTGTTCTATAATAATCAATTTCACTTTCACTTTTTTGCTGGAAATTTACGGGGAAGCGGTGCTCCATTTCGGGGGCACTGTTCCTTTTGACCAGGATTTGTATTCTTTTGATTCGATAAGAGTGCTCAGCACTTATCACACCACAATATCCATTTAGAGTAAGGATATTGGTCTCATCGAGTGATATCTGCTTCATTTTCGTGATCTTCATTTCTCGCTTGACCTTAATAGATGCATTCCCTTTGTCCGTACGATATGGTACGGCAAGGAGCAGAGCGTTTTTATTTTCTATGAAACAGAGTTCAGGCGTTTCAACATCCAGCTTTAGACGACGCTTATAATAAGGATTGTCGTCTTCATCTATGAATTGGCCTTCTTCCTCTTCCAATTCAGCCTCTTCGTCCTCTCCATCAGAATCATACGAGGAGTCTTCGGTTTCATCTTCGCTCTCACTACTATCAATCATTTGAGAAAAATCCGTCACATATAAATTATACGTTTGTCCTTGTTCCATTTTATTCGAGAAAGAATCTTCATGAAGCACTATTTTAAACCGATTTTCTGCTAGATGTTCAAGAGGAAGGTAAACTTCCTGCTTTGAGACCCTTTCTCTCATGAGCAAGTAAAATATTCGACCTTCTAATGGCCTATCATCATCTATTTTCAACACAATTTCCAGTTGTTGGTGATGATTCTTTAAACTTTCAACAACACTTTTCTTCTGAACGGTCTCTTCAATCATTAATCATTTATCTCCTCTGTTCATCGAAATCTTATGCTTCTCATACTCATAACACGATGTATTATAAATAAAAGTTTCTATTATTTATTTATTCACCTTCCAAGAATAATTCCCTTTAATTGTCTTGTAAGAAACACCGTCAACCTTTGACACATCTTTTTCATTGAGCAAATGCTCGGCGATTGGTAACCGCTGAGTGATTTCATTGAATTCTTCATCTCTCATTCTCATATAGAAATCAACGTATTTTGTTTTGTTTCGCTTCAATGCCGCCTTTATGAATGCATGTCCAATTGGGAAGGATACCTTTAAATTTTTGACTTGTTTAGAGAATAACTCAGCATGGTTATCCCGATCGTATCCGACAAGTTCTAATATAACCTTTTTCCGTTTTTCAATCACACCTTCCATTTGCAAGTCTAATGAAAGAACATGATGTTTACTACTAATGTCTACCAATTTGAAATGAATAGGCTTCATCATGCGTTGAATTTGGTCTCTTTTTTCTCGAACTTCTATCATTTTGTGGAGTGCCGTTATCCAGTTTTCATAATAGTTCGGGATTGAATATATCTCTGCAATCTCCTGACAATTTTCTGAAAAAATTTGATACTGTTCATCGTTTTTTAACAATTCAATGATTTTGTTAGCTAGCTGTTTCACTTCATATTGCTCTACAACAAAGCCATTAAACTCATTTTTCACAAGCGTGCTAGCACCATAATCGTAATTATAAGTAATCACAGGGCAATTGTTAACAATTGATTCCATAATAGATAATGGACAGCCTTCAAAGACAGAGGTAGAAATAGACATTCTAGCTGTTCTAAATTCATCATCGGGATTTTGAGTGAACCCTTTCAAAAAGACATTCTTTTCTAAATTTAATTTTTTAATTTCCTGTTTTAGCTGCTTTTCTTGAGGACCAGAACCAAAGATTTCAAGCCTCGCACTTGGTACTTCTTTTATAACAAATTGAAACGAACGGATGGCATCTATGACATTCTTGATTTTAGTTAATCTCGCCATCATCAGCACCTTATGTGGATCAGCCATATAATGATCTTGTACTTGATGTGACGAACGGTCTAGTGTATGTGGCGTTAAAAAGAATATATTTTGATGACCGAATTGTTTCACTACATCTGTTTTTTGCTCTTCAGTGATAAAGAAGACGGCATCTACTTTTTGTTTTCTTATCTGGGTAAATAACTCATTGTAATCAGAACGTAATGCTGTCTTTTCTGTTTCGTAGTGTTTACTGTGAATAATTGCTGAGTAGTAAGAAGAGCTTCTTTTTTTTAATTGAAAAACATACTTATCCTGCTTCCGACTATCAACTAAAAAGAGCTTTTTCCGATCATTTTTATACTGAATAGTCATGAGCCACTCTTGTCTTAATGCCTTTTCATTTTTAAAGGTTTTTATCCCTTCCTGAGCATACCATATCATTTCTTTTAATTTATTTTTAGACTCTTCTTCAAGATCAGCATACTCTTTTTTCATATAAATATGGGTGTGCTCATAAATGAATAGTTCTTGATAGACTTTGCCCGTTTCCTGAGAGAAATAAGAAACTTTATGCAACTGCCCTTGTGTATTGTATTCCTCACGCTTTTCCATTTGCTGATTTTGATGAAAGAACTCAATCATCTCAATTTGATTTGTTTGTTCATTCCTAATGAATCGAACAGATGGATCTTCATGATCAATTACCACTTCATTGATGTTGTCAGGGTGATAAGATGGGTGATACTGTTCCTCTGGTTTACTATTTGGAATAAGGAAGTCTACATACATATTTTGAATTTTTGTCATTTTAGGATTCACTATTTGTTTGTCCATGATCCCTTTCACTTTCCGAGAAAATTCAGGGTCATATGAAAAGGTTAAAAAATGAGATGAAATATTCTTCAACCCAAATAGTTTCGCACGTAGCAATAACGACTTCGTCATACCACCATATTTTTCTTTAATTCTTCCAGTAATAAAGTAATACTCCATATCAGGAATTTGCAATTGTTGTTGCGGTTGACTTTGATTATTTTTATGTGTCTTTTTTCTAAGCTTGTTAAACCATTTTCGGATCAAAACACTCAACCTTTCATTGTTGTCCATTTATTCCGTCGATATTTAAATAAATTTTAAAAGAATATGTTAACATGAAAAAGTACTTCTCACCAAATGATAAGAAGTACTCTTATTTCAATCTATTAAAGTCCTGCAATTTCTTCCTTAATTTGTGTTGTAGAGATGCCTTCTGTTCTCTTCAAGTATACGACTTCGCAATGCTCTTTCAAGAAATCGAATTTACCTTCCCAGTCATCTCCCATGACAAACACATCGATGTCGTGCTCTTGCACGTCACGGACTTTTTGATCCCAGCTGTTTTCTGGAATGACTTCGTCTACATAACGAATGGTCTCTAAAATCAGCTTTCGATGCTCGTAGCTATGATAAGCCTTTTTTGATTTTTGTAAATTAAACTCATCTGTAGAGATGGCCACCACTAAGTAATCTCCAAGCTGCTTTGCACGCTCCAGCAGCTTAATGTGCCCCCAGTGTAATAAATCAAATGTACCGTAAGTAATAACTTTCTTCATTGCAAACATAAACTCCTTTCTTTCATCCTTATTCGTCTGCTTCAAGCAGTAATGTTTATCCGTAATCCTATTATCTTCGGTCAGTTTTTTCGCTCTTCGGAATCTCATTATATCACAGTGCCCATCAAACGTTAAGCAGATGTAAAGACAAACTATTTCCATTTTAATGGATAGGATAGTAAAAGTCCGAAAAATCAATGTTTCACGTTTTTTTCACCATATGAATTGACGAAAATGTCATGAAATTTAAAGGATTGTAAAGTTATTGTTAATATTTCATGGAGCAACTGTGATAAAATGATGAGTAGGCGAAGAATGAATTTACAATGAACGTTCATAGATAACAAGAGGAAAAAGGAGGTCTAAACAATGCAAACAGAAGTGGTCTCTAACCTTTCTTATGTAAACGGCGACTTAGATGAATTTATCAGCTATATCAACCATCATCATATTTCTCAGAAAAGAGGCGCCATGATTGCGACGGTGAATCCAGAGATTGGCTATGCCGTCATGAAGGATGATGCGTACCATCAAGTAGTCTCTTCTGCGGATTATGTATTGCCGGATGGTGTGGGCGTCGTGTTGATGTCACGCATGACACAGAGTCCGCTTAAATCAAGAATTGCAGGCTTTGATGTCTTCATGTCTATGCTTAACCTTGCAAACAAGCAGTCTAAAAGAATCTTTTTATATGGTGCGAAAAAAGAAGTGCTTGAGGCTGTCAAACAGCGAATTGATACGGAATATCCAAATGTGGTCATTGCAGGCAGCTGTGACGGCTATCATGCCGATAAACGTTTCGTGGCGAAACAAATCGCTCGCTCGAAAGCAGATATGGTGTTCGTTGCTTTAGGTTATCCAAACCAGGAGAACTTTATTTATGAATACCGCCATTTATTCCCGCAGGCTGTTTGCATCGGTTTAGGCGGAAGCTTCGATGTATTTAGCGGCACAGTGAAGCGTGCACCACGCTGGATGATTAAGACAAATACGGAATGGCTGTACAGACTGATTGTCAATCCGTGGAGATGGAAAAGAATGCTGAATATTCCAAAGTACGCCTTTGCCGTATTGAAGGAAAACAAAGGGAAGAAACGTTACTATCCTGAGCAAATAAAGGATCAGACGAAGCAGCTGTGAGAGACTGATCAATGATGAATATACGTTCAATAATCATTTCATGTTATGCAGCTTTCGTTTCTTTTATTGGATGGCTGATGAGCGGCGTGAAACCGCGTGAAAATCAGGTGACGCTGCTTGTTTCATTCCAGGAGAATGCGGCTGCTCTCATTGATACTTATCAACAACAAGCGAATATGACGATGAAGCTGACAGTCCTCTATACGAAGCATGCTTTCAATATAGAAAAGGACGGGTCTCATCTGTCATTTCGCTATTTTCATGAAAAAAATCCCTTCCATCTCATTCAATGTATGTATACGATGCTGAAAAGCAAGGTCGTTGTGACGGATAATTACTTTCTCATGACAAGTGTGCTAAGAAACAGACCTTCTACAACCTGTATTCAAGTATGGCATGCCAATGGCGCTTTGAAAAAATTTGGTCTTGAAGACGCTTCAAATTCATACCGGAGTCCACGTGATATCGAACGCTTCAAGCGGGTCTATGCGTCTTTCGATTATATCGTTACGGGTTCAGATCACATGCGTGAGATTTTCAAGTCATCGTTTGGGGTAAATGACGAACGTTTTTTACAAACAGGTGTGCCGCTGACGGATGTGTACTATAATCAGCGCCCGCCTTCCTTAAAGCCGGATGATTTTCCAAAAGGGAAAAACATTCTGCTTTATGCACCGACCTATCGAGATTTTGCCATGGACGGTCTTGTCCTGCCCTTTTCAAAGGAGCAATTGCAGACAGAGCTGAATGGCGACTACATCCTGCTCGTCAAGCTTCATCCTGCAGTCAAACATTTAGCGAAGACAGAAACAGATAGTGAATGGATATTTGATGTGTCCGATCAGCCGCTCTATCCCTTACTCTGTGCTTGCGATGTCCTGATTACGGATTATTCGTCGATTGTGTTTGAATATGCGCTGCTCGAAAAACCTGTTTTGTTCTTCACTTATGATCTAGAGACTTATCGAAATAAACGGGGCTTAGTCGACCGTTATGAAGACATCATTCCCGGAAAGGCTTGCGTCACTCAAGACATGCTCTTGAAGGAGCTTTTACATCTAAACGAATCAGCCAATCGAGACCTATTAAAAACCTTCGCTGAGGAATGGAACCAATATTCAAAGGGGCAATCAAGTGAGCAGCTCTTAACATTTATTGAACAGCAGCTCTTACACAAAAAACGTCCGGCTTCTCATTAGGAAGCACGGACGTTTTTTTATTTGTTATAAACCGGGATATCATAATACAGCGTATAGTTATCAAGTAAGTTATACAAACTATACATACGAGTGACTTGCTTATATGCCCATCCAATATCCGTAGCATATTGATGAGTAGCTGCACTAGACCAGCGCATTTTATAAATGGTATCTTGTTTGTATGTGGCGTTATTGATATAGCTGTTGCCAATGAATTTGGCCCCGCCAATAATGGCTGCCTCTGGCGTGAACCATTGCTGTTCATACGCATACTTTGCACCGAGATAATTCGGATTGCTGTCGTATGCGCCAATGCCATACATGTTATACACTTTCTTTCCATTAAACATTGTACCATTCGCTAAAATTGAACTTCCGTTACCTGTTTCAAGCAGCGCATGAGAAATCAAATAGATTTCGTTAATATGATACGTTTTCGCTGCTGTAATAAAGGCTTGTCCTTTTCCAGCAAGAATCCCTTTCCCTGCTAAAATCTTCGAATTGACTTCTGCCGGATTGAGGTTCGCAGCTTCAGAGAGTTTGAGAAATTGAAAATACGATTGAGTGCCCTCAGCGATATTAGCTGGGTCTACATATTTTAATACTTCTGCTGAACTCGCATTTCTCCAGCCAAGGCTGATCTTTATCCAGTTTCCTTCTTTCCCGAGCTGTTTCACTTTTGTGCCTTTGTTCAGCTGTGCCACGATGTTGCTTGCAGAGCTTGAATCAGGTGTAGAGCGTACATTTAACCCATCCGTATTCACTGTTGACGTCGCTGGATCTACATATGTCGCATAAACATAAGCCGCACCATCTGTCTGTGGTGACACCTTCATTTGTTTGTTCACCATCTCATTGACAGTGAGGTTATAATTCGTTTGCATGACCATCGGGCCATTTTTGATTTTTGTTGCGGTGGCTGTCCAGCCATATTGGCTTTTCACAAAAGCAATGGCCGCATTTGCATTTGCTAACCCTGTGAATTGCTGCGTTATGTTGATTTTATATGCCGGTTTTGTTGTCGTTGTATAAGCAGCTGTTTCATTCCGTTTTTTGAAAAATGCCATGCCTTGATCACGCAATGCAGCAGTCGCAATGATCCCTGTTTTCATTTGATATTGCCCATAATCAGTTGTACCCGTTTTTTGGGCAGCTGCCTTCATTTTTTGTTTCGTCAAATAGCTAAGTGCTTGATTGAGTTTTGTCTGATTCACAGTCGCCTCTGTCGTAATACGGTATTGCTTGACAGCTTCTGTTAAAGTTTTTGTACTGCTGGCAACCCCATTTTTCTTGATGATCTCTTGCGCCTGCTTCACTTTGCTTTGATCATATACAGGTGTTGTCATCAGGCTATACGCTTTGGTGACGGCTTGTCCCTTACCTGTTGTGATGTTACTTGTCACCTTTTGTGCCTTTAAGTATGCGGCACCTTTTTTCACTTTTGCTTGGTCCGTTGCTTGATTGACAACGAGTCGATACGTGCTATCAGATACCTTGCCCGTTTTTTTCGTTGTCGCAGATACCTTTTTCTTTTGGAAGAAGGCCGCCGCTTTTTTCGCTTGATCATCTCCTAAAAGGTTCCCAGTCACTACTTGATATGGCTGTGTAGAAGAGATTTTTTTGGATGTATAGCGCCATTTCTTTTTCTTGAAAAAGGCAACTGTTTTTGCATAAGCTGTATCGTTTAATTGATTGAGCTTCACGATATAATTTTTTGTTTTCCCTACTCGCTGCACAGTACCTGCAGCACCGGTTTGTTTCTTAATCTGAGCCGCAGCTGAGGCAGCTTGTTTGCTGTCTTTGAAATAGCCTGATTCCATGCGATAGACATTCTTAACGGCTCCTGCCTTCTGAATCTTCCCGCTGATTTTTGCTTCTTTTTGCAGCTGGCTCAGAAGTGTCTTGGCTTTAGACTGGTTAGCTTGTGCAGCTGATGTGACGATGTAATACGGCTTGCCTGCTGTCACCGTTTGACGCACTGCTTTTAAACCAGACTCCTTTTGAAAGCCTTGCAGGATGGTATTCGCCTTACTTTGTCCAACAATACCGCCTGAGATCAGCTGATACACGGTGCCAGCTTTGTTTTCGGTTTGGTATGTACTGGTAACTCCGGCCTGCTTTTGTAATTCCGTTTGAATATTTTTGACTTTCGTTTCAGAATCAATGGTTCCTGATATGACCTGATAAGAAGGCCTGCTTTGATTGATGACTTCATAGGAGCTATTGAGCCCTGATGTTTTCGTCAGCTCGAGCGAGAGCTTTTTCGCCTGACTTTCAGTGTTGATTGGGTCAGATACGATCTTTTGTAAAGGAAGGCGGTCACCTACTGGAGACACAGTACCGCTCATACCCACCTCTTTTCTTAATGCCGCAGCACTTGCATTGGCTGCAGCTTGTGAGTCATATCCTGACGCAGTGAGCTGATAGGTCGACGTATTCCCTGAGGTTTGATAACTTGCTGTCCACTTTTTGTCTTTTTTCAGTGTTTCTACTGCTTTTTTCACTTCTGTTTCTGTTGTAAATACTTTTGAGGTGCTAATCGTATAAATGGATTGATCGACATAGGAGGCTGCCTGCGCTTCTTTGCCTGTGTGTAATGTCATACCAAAGGCAGCTGCGAGTAACATTATTTTGATGGTTTTTTTCACGTTCCCTGTCCCTCTCTTAACTTTGCATAATCGTCTACTAATCTCTTTATCGGCAAAAACAAGTCTTCTTTCAAGTCATTTATGCAATAGAAAATAGAGGACCCCATTGAAGTCCTCTTTTCCTTTATATATGTGACACAATCAGTTCACAAGATCCTTCAATTGAGAAGCTCCCTGTTTCAGCTGGCAGGATAAAATGAGCCCCTTTTGGCAGTGGATATATGTTCCCATCATGCTCTATAGACCCTTCTCCCTTAATGACACTGCACAGCAAAAATGGATCATCTTGCGAAAGCTCTACTTTTTGATCAATTTCCCATTTATACACAGAGAAATATTCTGCTTCTACAAATGTTCTAATGGTCACTCCTTGACGTGTTTCGACTGATTCATCTGCATAACCGTCTACATGAGGAACCGTTGTGACATCAATGGCTTGCGCAAAATGAAGTTCACGTTCATTGCCATCTTGGTCTTTTCGTTCATAATCATATACCCGATAGGTTGTATCTGAGCTTTGCTGCGTTTCGAGGACAAGTGTTCCTTCGCATAGCGCATGAATGGTACCGCTTGGCACATAATAAAAATCACCAGGCTTAATCTTCACTCGCCGCAAAAGACCTTCCCAATCTCCGCTGTTCATCATGGTCACTAGCTCAGTTCTTGTTCTTGCATTGTGCCCATAGATCATTTCTGCTCCTTCTTTGCAGTCAATGATATACCAGCACTCTGTTTTCCCAAGCTCTCCATTTTCATGTCTTTCAGCATAATCATCATCTGGATGAACTTGAACGGACAAGTCTTGGTTTGCATCTAAAATTTTTGTTAACAGCGGGAAGCGATCGCCTTCTATTCCCCCGAACAATTCTCTGTGATTGTCCCATAGTTCGATCAACGTTTTCCCTTTATATGGACCGTCTTGCACGACACTTGGTCCGTTTGGATGAGCAGAAATTGCCCAGCATTCTCCCGTTTGATCAGAAGGAATATCATAGCCAAACTGATCCCTTAAGGCTGTACCTCCCCATATTCTCTCCTTCAATTCAGGCAGTAAAAAAATTGGTGACTGCTTCATTCAGGATGACTCCTCCCTTTGCTACCCTTTGATAATCCTTGCCTAGCATGATGAAAACTAGTAAGTCTCAACTTTTATTATGACGCTATCTAAAGAGAAGTCAATCCTTTCAGTACACCAAATGAAAACGATAACATGAAAATTTCTTTATCCTTTGACAGAGCCTGCGAGAAGCCCCTTTACAAAGTATTTTCCGAGCAGAATATACACCAAAAGTGTCGGCAGTGCGGCCAAAATGGCTCCTGCCATTTGGACGTTCCATTGCACAATTTGGCTGCCTGATAGATTTTGCAAAGCGACCATGACTGGCTGATGCTCCGCAGTGGTCATCGTGACCGCAAATAAAAACTCATTCCACACATTGGTAAACTGCCAAATGGCGACCACGACAAATCCTGTGATGGAAAGCGGAAGAATCATATGTCTGAAAATCCCGATAAACCCTGCGCCATCCATTTTGGCCGATTCAATCATTTCATCAGGGATGCTCACATAGAAATTGCGAAACATGAGTGTTGTGATCGGAAGACCATATACGACATGGACAAGCACTAGACCTGGAATCGAATTATACAATCCGACTTCACGTAAAAATTGAATGAGTGGAATGAGGATGCTTTGATACGGAATAAACATACCAAACAGCATCAACGTAAAAACCACTTCTGACCCTTTAAAACGCCATTTTGATAGGACATAGCCATTCATTGCACCTAATACGGCTGACAATAAGGTAGCAGGAATGACAAGATAAAGTGAATTCATCAAATTAGGCGATAGCTTTTCAAAAGCGATTTGATAGCTTGAAAAATCAAGAGCTGATGGAAGCGACCACATTTGCTCAAGGGTGACTTCACCTAATGGCTTTAAGCTTGTGACGAGCATGACATAGACAGGCATTAGAAAAAAGAGGCTGCATAGAATCAATAAAGCATAGAGAACTGGACGGACAAACCATCTGGCTGTCATGATGAAGCCCCCTTCCGGCTCGACAGGAGATATGGCACGATAAAGACCGCAACAGAGATCAGCATGACGATCGCAATGGCAGCACCGCCTGCATAATGGTTTCCTCTAAAGGTCATTTCAAACATATAAACGCCCGGTACATCCGTCACAAAGTTTGCACCCGGTCCTGTCATCGAGTAAATCAAATCGAAAATCTTTAAAGAAATATGAGCCATGATAATAATGACACTTGCAGTAATCGGTTTTAAAAGCGGAAAAATAATTTTTCGGTAGATTTGCCACTCAGTTGCTCCATCTATTCTAGCAGCCTCTCTCACTTCCTCTGGAATTCCTCTAAGACCTGCCAAATACATCGCAAGCGAGAACCCAGTCATTTGCCACACAGCTGCAATGACGACTGCAATCATCGCCGCTGGTACACCAAATTCAATTTTCCCCCAGACAAATCCAGCTAAAATATTCGTATCCGTGTACCACTTAGGCTGGATGCCTAGCGTTTTCAAAAATAAATTCACTCCAGTTGACGGATTTAAAATCCATTGCCACACGACACCTGTCACAACGAAGGAAAGGGCCATCGGAAAGAAGAATAAATTCCGGAAAAGAGATTCACCCTTGATCTTCTGGTCTAGTAAAATCGCAAGTGCGAGCCCAGAGGCTATGACGGCTCCAATAAAGAATAGAGTAAAAAAGACCGTGTTTCGTAGATCTGACTGAAAGCGGAAATCTTGAAACAGCATGACATAATTGCGAAGTCCTGCGAAAGAGAAATCTGGTACAAGCGAGGTCCAGTTTGATAATGAAACATACCCTGTCCAGCCAATAAAGCCGTAAACAAAGATGAATAATAAAACAGCTGACGGGGCTAAAAATAGCAGGGCAAGCAGCTGGTCTCCATTCCATTTTTTCCGAACACGTTTCACTTTCGGCGCTGATGTTTTTGTGATCGGCGATGTGTCCATGCGCATGAGATACACTCCTTTTTAAAAAAGAGGCGGTGCCTGGTCGCCGCCTCCTTCGTCTTTATTTCATTGAATCTTTTAAAGATGAAACAAACTGGCTGCTGTCTTTTTGTGTCACGA
The DNA here is from genome assembly GCF_053851875.1 of Bacillus sp. A015. Lineage (NCBI taxonomy): Bacteria > Bacillati > Bacillota > Bacilli > Caryophanales > Bacillaceae > Bacillus > Bacillus sp. A015. The sequence continues at coordinate 131,363 of NZ_JBSPZB010000003.1, read as the reverse complement.
AAATATTGACGGCTTGGTTTGCTTTCGTCACAAAGCCTTCTTCAGCAGCTGAGCCATGGGCGAGAGACGGCGCTAGTTTTGACTCTTTAAATGCCTTCATCGCCGATTTTCCGTATTCATCATATTTTGATACATCCGCATCCACACGTGCCGGAATCGATCCCTTCAGCGGATTAAACGCATCCTGTCCTTCCACAGATCCTAAGACAGATAAGAATTTTTTCACGTTTTCCGGCTGTTTGACACCCTTCGGCAGGCCGAACGTATCGGTGATCACCATAAAGCTTCCCTCCGTTCCAGGGGTCGCCACGTAACCAAAATCTTTGTTCACCTTCAAGTCCAGATCGTTGACAAAGTATCCCTTCGCCCAGTCGCCCATGACATTCATCGCCGCTTCCCCTTTTGCCACGAGCTGTGAGGCATCCTGCCAGTTACGAGAGCTATGATCGTCGTTTACATACTCGAGCATACGTCCAAAGATGTCTGCCGCTTCCTTCACTTTTGTGTCATCCATGTTCAAGTTGCCCGCCCAAAGTTTTTGATAATCATCTGCGCCTAATACACCAAGCAGAACACTCTCAAACAAGTGAGTCGCTGCCCAAGGCTCTTTATCCCCAAGCGCAAGTGGAGTAATCCCTTTTTTCTTTAATGCATCTGCTGTTTTGAAAAATTCATCAAATGTCGTTGGCGGCTCTAAACCTTGGTCTTCAAATACCTTTTTGTTATACCAAAGCACATTGCCTCGGTGAATATTCACTGGAACTGAATAGATCTTCCCATCTTTGCTCACAAGGTGAATCAGTGATTCTGGGAATTTGTCCTTCCAGCCTTCTTTTTCATAAAGATCATCCAGCGGCTCCATTTTGCCTGCCGCGACCCAGCTCTCGTTCAGCTCTGCCCCGCCATGTACTTGGAAGGTAGCTGGCGGATCATTTCCTTGCATCCGGCTCGTCAAAACAGCCTTTGCATTCGTACCAGCACCACCTGCGACGGCTGCATTTTCAATTGGAATCTCTTTATTTTTCTCTTCAAACAATTGAATGAGTGCTTTCAGTCCGTCTTCCTCACCTGCTCCTGTCCACCAAGAGAAAATTTCAAGCTTCTCCGCTCCGCCCTCTTTTTTTGCATCTGAGTTCGTCGATGTACTGCAAGCCGTGACGAGAAGCATGCAGAGTGCCAACAAAGTAAAGCCTAATTTGAACTTCATGATTGATCCCCCATCCCTATTTTGTAAGCGTTATCAAAATAAGTATAATGGTAGATCATTGCTTTTTTTCAGGCAAACTTCTTCACTTTTTTATGAAATTCTTCATTTTTTTACGGCCGGTTTTCGATATTCCTTCGGTGAACAACCGACCATTTTCTTAAAGACACGGCTGACGTAATTGGGGTCGGTATATCCTGCCTGATAAGTGATTTCTTTTAAACTAAGCGAGCTGTTTTTGAGAAGCTTCTTGATTTTATCCAGCCGGCAGGTCGTCACATATTCTTTAAACGTCAGACCCGTCTCATCTTTAAAGCGCTTTGTGAAATAGGTTGGGCTTAAGTCAACATAGGCGGCAGTTTGCTCGAGCGTGATATGTTCGCAGAAATGCGTTTTGATGTAACGTTTTGCCCGCTCGATGTCATTCACGGTCTGGGTTCTCGCTTCATACACGTCAAATAGATGCTCACAGCACTGGCGGCATTCTGCTGCTGTGCTGATGGCCAAAATGGAGAGGTCTGCACGGAGTCGTGATTTTAATAGAATCAGCAGCTCTTTTACATGTGTAAGTGCCGCCCCCTCTAATTGGAAGGCATCAAATAAGGCAAGCGCATCCTCTCTTCTTCCTTCTTCCATTGCCAGCATTATGTCGTCAGCAAGCTCGGGAAGATTGATCAACAGATTGGACTGCACTTCTGTATTGTAAAAACCATAACGAACAACGCTGCCATTCTTTTTCCGCTGATAATAGGAAAGCTTCGCTTCTGCTGCACTTTTCTGAAGATGAAGTGGGTTTGAGACTGGGTGCCCCATGCCAACGACAGGTGAAGGATGTCCGCTTGTCATGGCAGCTCGAATGGCTTGCAGTACATCTGCCTTTAGCTGACCTGGTCCTTGGTGACTATAAATGAAGCATGTAAACAGCTCACCGCCCATCTGAATAGGCACCGCTTGAAAAAGAGCGGACTGCTGTAAATCATTCAACAGCTGATCCCCGCCTGCCCGCTGAACAGCGATGACGAGACCTGCTTCACATTCTTGGAACAATTGTTGAAACTCAGTGAAGGTATAAGATTGACCGTTGATCACATGGGCTTCCAGCCACTTTGACTGCTGATTGACCGTCGCTGCCTGCCGCTGAGACGCCTCCTGCTCAATTTCTGCCGCAACAGATCGAATGGCTGCAATGGTTTCGTCTTTATCAGCTGGTTTGACGAGGTATTGTTTAACCCCTTCCTGCATCGCTTGCTTGGCATAATTAAACGTATCGTAGGCTGTCAGCATAATAAATTTTGTATGCGGGCTGCTTGCTTTGATCTGTTTGATGGCTGTCAATCCATCCATGCCAGGCATCTGAATATCCATGAGCACAAGATCAATCGGCTTCGACCGCGCAAATTCAACCGCCTTCTTTCCATTTTCAGCTTCCCCTGCAATATGACACTCCGGGAGCCATTCGGTCATGAACTTCCGCATCGCCATTCGTTCTATTTTTTCATCATCCACAATCAGCACGTTCAGCATACAGGTCCCTCCTTTATCGGAATCGCCAATTGAATGGTGGTGCCTTCGTTTGGCTTTGAATCAATTTGAAGGGCATCTTGCACTCCGTAAAACAAACGCAGTCTTGACACCACATTTCGAAGACCAATTCCTGTAGAATGGCCTTTATTCAGTGTGTTCGGATCATCCTCTTCTTTTTCCGATAGCAATCTTTTTTTCTCTCTTTCATTGATTCCTGTCCCATTGTCCCGAATCCGAATCATCACAAAGCCATTGTCTTGATAGATGGAAAGCTCAACAAGCCCGCCTTCCTCCTTTGGTTCTACTCCATGAATAAAGGCATTTTCGACAAGCGGCTGTAATGTGAGACTTGGAATGTGAACAGATAGACACGACTCATCTATGGTCGTTTTGCATGTAATACGATCGGCAAATCTCGTTTCTTGGATATGAAAATATTCTTTGACCACTTTCACTTCTTGTTCCAATGTAACGGACGTACTGAGAGTAGACAGTGAATACCGCATCAGCGTGGAAACCGATTGAATCAATCTCGATGTGGCATCTGCTGATTCTAAGTAAGCCATGCGTGATACGATGTTTAATGTGTTAAATAAAAAGTGTGGATTCATTTGGTTTTGCAGCGTTTTCAACTTCATGTCTTTGATTTTTTGATCTAAGGCAGCCTTTTGTTTCATCTCTTCAATCATCATTTTCATCTCTTGCCGCATTCGTTGAAAGGCCTCATTTAACACGGATATTTCGTCCTTTGATGTGACATGCAAATTCGCTCCATCAAAATTTCCTTCTGATACTTCTTTGGCACTTCGAGACAGGTGGACGATTGGCCTTGATATCCCGCCAGCAATGATATATGCCATCCATAATGCGACCCCAATCGATAACGTAAACAGACACAGGGTAAAGAGCGCATAAGTTTGATGTCTTTTTTGAAGTGATTGATAGAGTACCTGATACTCAGATAATTCATCATCTAGCAGGGTCATCGTCTGCTCTTGTATATAGGAGGAGACTGTTCTCACCTCCTTCACACTTGCAGCATATTCTTTGATTTCCCCTTCTTTTACATGTGTCATGGTCGCATCACTTTCATTCATGAGCGTCCGCATCATATATTGATATTTTTCAATAGAGGGTATCGCCGCATGAAGCCCGGCATCTTTTAGCAGCGCCTGATCATAGGATTTCATTTTCTGTTTTGATTCAAGATATTCTCTGGCAAACTGCCGATCCTTTTCAATGGCATAGGCATTGACCTTTTCATACATCGTTTTTGCCTCTGTGGATATATCATTAAGCAGGAGAAAAGAACGAAAGCTCCTGCTATATTCTGAGGTTAATTTAGAGCTGCTCCAATAGACAAAAAAAGCAGCCACGTTACCAAGGAGCACAAGGATTAAAAATGCCAATAACAATTTACTTCGAATCCTTCTCATGGCTGAACCCCCTGTGGTCTTTCTGTTTGATGAAGAGGCAAATCCCCGCGCCGAATCACACTCGTTCCCGTGTACTGCAGCGCTTCTTCCTTTTCGCCTTTCTGCAAACGAACAAGTGATTCAACCGCTTGGTAGCCCATTTCATAAGGGTGCTGCACGACCACCGCATCGATTTTTTCATCATCAAGCGCCTGAATCGTATCAGGCAATGTATCAAATGCGAGCACATAAAAATCAGTGGATGATCGATATTGCTCTGTTGTTTGAATGATGCCGACACCATCTAATGCGCTTGTTCCATAAAATGCGGTCAGCTCTGCATGATTGTTTAATAGTTTATACGCTGCACCGGAAGCCCCTGACTTCGTAATGGCTGATTCTTCTATTCCAGCAATATGAATGCGTTTTTCAGCAGAAACGGCATCTCGAAATCCCTTGACACGCAGCTTCTGATGGATGGCATCAAGCCGGCCCGTGACAATTCCTACATACTGTTCGCCTTTTGTATCTGCGATGAGCGCCTGCCCTGCGATAAAGCCTGAATAATAATTATCCGTTCCAACATACACTTGACGCTTGCTCCCCTCTGCATCCGTATCGACTGTGACGACATCAATGCCTTTTTCCCTTGCTTTTTGAAAGAGCGGTTTGTATTTCTTCGCGTCAAGTCCCTGCGTCATAATACCATCTACATGCCCAGCGATCGCCATATCAATGGTTTTAAGATGATCATCCAAATCAGCCTGCTTTGGGCCCAGGTATTCGAGATACACACGATGAACGGCCGCCGCATCAGCAGCTCCCTTTTGCACCAGTTGCCAATATTCGTTATCAAGTTCCTCCGGTACAAGGACAAAGTGATATTGATATGTTGATACCGCTTTATCGGAAGCGTTTTCAATTTTAAATAAATCTTGACCTAATACACATAAAAAAATGACGGATAGCACACAAAATGTGAGAAGTGCGCCTATTCCTATCAACTTAGACAGCTTCACTCACATCACCCTCCTTTCATTGTTGCCGCATAAAAAAAGAGCTGCTTATAAGCATACTCTCTCGACCTCTATAATTCCTTTGTCATAAATAAACTGTTTGGATCTTCTTGATATGAACCAAAAGACGGACAATATTGAAACCCAAAGCTTTCATATAGTCTTCTTGCTGGTTCAAAGAAAGCCATCGCACCTGTTTCGAGGCTGACACGTGTATAGCCTCGCTGTTTGGCTTCTTGGAGAAGGTAGGTCAGCATTTGCCTTGCTACCCCTTTTCGCATATGGAGAGCTGCCGTCCTCATCGATTTGATTTCACCATGTTCATTTGATAGCTCCTTTATCGCTCCGCAGCCAAGAAGCTCCTCTCCATCCCATACACTCCACACTGTGACATCTTGTTTTTTCAAATCGTCTAATGGAAGGGCATGAATGCTTTCTGGCGGAGAATGCTCCTTCATCTCTTCTACATGACCGGTGATCAGCTGCTCTATCCGTCCATCCGTGAGTTCATCTTGTTGAATGTACATTCCAATCCCTCCTTCACGACCATTGTACGTGAAGAGTCGAATCTTACCCGCTGTTATGTCAGATAAACGAACAAACAACCGGCATCCATGAGCCAGTTGTTTGTGTCATATCAAGTATTTATGAAGAAAGAACCGCTTGTAATTCTTCTGCTGTACTGCTTCCAAGCTGACTGCCGACACCTACTGCCACAGCACCTGCTGCGAGCCATTTTGGGACATCGACTGGATGAATGCCGCCTGTTGGAATAAATTCAACCTCTGGAAACGGGCCTTGTAAGTTTTTCATATAGGACAAACCGAAGGAGCCGCTTGGAAAAAGCTTGAGCAAGCGGTATCCATTTGCTTTTGCCTGCATGATTTCACTCGGGGTCAGGACACCTGGCACATAGAGTGTATCGTGAAATGATAGATGCTCTCCAATCACAGGGAGATATCCTGGACTGACAATAAATTGTGAGCCTGCCTCAATGGCTGATTGAGCCTGTTCAAGCGTCGTGATCGTTCCCGCTCCTACAATCAGGTCTTGCTCATGCCGAAAGGATGCGATGATGCGTTCAGCATTTGGGGTGGTATACGTGACTTCAATGGCACGCACCCCTTTTTTCTTTAAACGCTGAAGCATCTCAATGCCTTCTCCTTCACTATCCGCTCTAACCACTGCGATCAATTTACAGGCTGCGAGCTTCTCTTTAACGCTCAAACTTGCTGACTTTCCCATCTCTCTCATCCCCCTTCATATACTCCCGCCTGTGATACCGTTTGGCTTCTTTTATAAATGCCTGAAGCTCCTCCCGAGTGGGCAGTCCGTCCTTATCGCCTGGAGACATCACCGCAAGCGCCCCTATGGCATTGCCTCTTGTCACCGATTTTTCATAGGATAAGCCGTCAAGTAAGCCACTAATGACCCCCACTGCAAATCCATCACCAGCGCCGACCGTATCAACGACATCATGAACATGAAATCCGCTCACAACCCCCTGACCGGCTGTACTCTTATAAAAGGCACCTTCTGCTCCGAGCTTAATCACCACTAGCTTGACGCCTTTTTGTACATAAACATCTGCAATCTCTTCCGGCTCGTGGCACCCCGTGAGCCTTTGGCCTTCTGCAAGTCCCGGGAAAAACCAATCGACTTGAAAGGCCATCTGGTTTACCGTATGAATCATATCTTCTTCCTCTTCCCATAGCTGAAGCCTAAGGTTCGGATCAAATGAAATGGTTTTGCCTGCTTCCTTCATTGCTTGAAGGACACGAAAAGAAAACGCTCTCATTTCACTAGACAGTGCAGGTGGAATACCTGTCATATGAAGGTGTCCAGCCTGCCGGAAATAGTTGGAGGGAAAGTCACTTGGACTCATTGTGCTCGCAGCAGAGCCTTTCCGGTAATACGTCACGTCGGGGTCTCCATCAATGACTTTTGATTTAAGTAATATCCCCGTTTTGGACCCATCATTTGAACGGAGCACTGCACTTGTATCGACCCCTTCTTTTTGAAGCTCTTCTAAAATAAATGTGCCAAGTGAGTCTGCCCCGACTTTGCTCATCCAGCCAACCTCAAAACCCAGCCTTGAAAGGCCGACAGCGACGTTACTCTCTGCACCAGCAAGCGCCTTTTGGAACGTATGCACTTGATGAAGTTCTCCGACTTCTTTTGCGTAAAACATCGCCATTGATTCGCCAAATGTGACCGCATCCAATGCTTTCACTCATTTCTCCCCTCTCTTGGTACCGGTTTCAAATTAGTTGAAAAAGAGAGAGCATGCACGTATGTATACTCTTCTCTGCCTTTCGCTTATAAAGATTTCCTGACAATGATTTCTCCATCGAGTTGAATGGTTTGGGGCGCACTCTCATCGCCTTCAAGCCGTGTCTTGATTTTTTGCATGGCCGCTTTCCCCATTTCATGAGATGGCTGCGCAACCGTTGTGATCCCTGGCCCAATCAGCTTATACCATTCTGTATCATCAAACCCGGCAATGCCTATCTCCTCAGGAATCTTGATCCCAAGCTCCACGAGTTCACTAATGAGCTTCAGCATGAGTAAACCATTGCCTGCTAAAATCGCCTTTTTCTGATGGTTTGATTGTAAAAAACGGACAATCTCTTCTCGCATTTGTTCCTTTTTCTTCAAATCGATTTCTGCAATGATGGGCTTCTGATGTTTACTCATTGCTGTCTGCTCATATGCTTCTTTTCGTTCTTCACGAGGACTAATCCCATCGACCGGCTCAGTAAAGAAAGCGATATGGTCGTAGCCCTTCTCATACATTTGATGAAGCAGCCGGATCGTGATGTCACGGTTATTCGTTGTCACTGTGTCGACCTTAAGTTCAGGTAATTTGCGGTCAACAAGAACAATCGGTACACCGTTTTTCTTAAAATCCTGCAGAATGTCATTGTTTTGGCCTGTTGTATTGATGATGAGCCCTTCAATATAATGCGCATTCAGCTTCAGGAGCATTTCTCGTTCTTTTTCTGGACGATTATCTGTGTTACAGACCATGATGCTGTATCCATATTCATCACAAATCTCTTCGACACACCGAAGCGTCGCCACAGAGAATGGGTTCGTAATGTCGGCTACAATAAAACCAATGACCTTGCTTTTTCTTACTTTTAGTCCTTGAGCGAGCTGACTCGGTCGATAATGAAGCTCCTCAATGGCTTTCTTAATTTTTTTGACCTTTTCAGAAGAAATTTCATTTGTTCTGCCATTGATATATCTGGAGACAGTTGATTTTGAAACACCTGCATAAGCTGCAACTTCGTTAATGGTGACTTTCGTTTGCTTCTTCTCTTTCATTCAAAAAACTCCCACGATTAATCTTCTGATTTGTTTCGAAACCGATTTCAAATAAACTTAAAAAGAGCATACCATAATTTGATGAATACCAGAAGATTTTTTTGAATGATGTGGGAAAAAATCGTATTAATAGATAATAAAGAAAGCGATTTCAAATTAACGGTTGACGCCGCTCTCTTTTTCCTCTAGAATTTTCCTTGAAACCGATACCAAATAAAAAACCAATATTTTGTTTCAGATGGAAAGGGAGGCTTATCTCAAATGGAAAATCGTTATGCTGTACATCCTGAGCAGGTCAAACGTTTTACAACAGAGGAACTTCGTCGTCATTTTCATATTCCTACGCTATTCGTCAGCGGTGAATTAAAGCTATATTATTCGCATGAGGATCGTGTGGTCATTGGCGGGGCAATGCCGAAAGCAGAACCGATCAAGCTGGATGCTGGCAACTTTTTACGTACGGATTATTTCCTTGAAAGACGAGAAATTGGCATCGTGAATGTCGGCGGGCAAGGAACGGTTACAGTCGATGGTGAGTCTTTTGTGCTGAAGCATAAAGATTTCTTATATATTGGTCTTGGACACGAAGATGTACAGTTTACTAGTTCATCAGGCGAGCAGGCCAAGTTCTATCTTGTATCAGCAACGGCTCACAGAGCGTATCCTACGCAAAAGGCAGCCATCGCTGAATTAACACCGAATCACTTAGGGGAAGCGTCATCCTCAAACGTGCGGAACCTGTATCAGGTCATCCATGCAGACGGCATCCAAAGCTGTCAGCTCATGATGGGAATAACTCAGCTTGAAACCAATAACACATGGAACACGATGCCTGCTCATATTCATGACCGGCGGATGGAAGTGTACTTATATCTTGATATAGAAGAAGATGCACGTGTCTTTCATTTTATGGGGGAGCCATCTGAAACGAGACATCTCGTTGTCGCAAATGAGGAAGCGGTTATTTCTCCTGCCTGGTCCATTCATTCAGGCTCAGGTACAGCGAATTATTCATTTATTTGGGCAATGGCGGGAGAAAACTATACGTTCAAAGATATGGACTTTGTCCCAATGGACCAGCTGAGGTAACGAGGTGACGACGACATCATATGTTGCGTCCCTCTTTTCCCTCGAAGGCAAAACAGCCCTTGTGACAGGTTCTGGAACTGGCATTGGTCAAGGTATTGCCGTGGCGCTTGCCCGTTCAGGTGCAGATATCATCGGCACATACCACCACACACCACTTGATGAAACAAAAGCGCTTGTCGAACAGACTGGCAGATCATTTCATGCATATCAGGTCGACTTTGCCGATCCTCAGTCTGCACAGCGGGATGTCGATACCATTTTAAAGCAGCATACAATTGATATTTTAATCAATAATGCTGGCACCATTAAAAGAGAAGAAGCCGCTCACTATTCTGAGGAAAATTGGCATACTGTCATGGATGTGAATATCAACAGTCTCTTTTTCCTCACGCAAAAGGTTGGACAGCAAATGCTGAAAAGCGGGAAAGGGAAAATCGTCAACATCGCCTCCCTTCTATCGTTTCAAGGCGGCGTCTTTGTTCCCGCTTATACAGCGAGTAAGCATGCTGTCGCTGGTCTGACCAAAGCTTTTGCGAACGAATGGGCGAGCCATCATATTCAGGTGAATGCGATCGCGCCTGGTTATATTGCAACCAATAACACGCAAGCCATTCGTGACGATGCGAATCGGAATGAAGAGATTCTCAAGCGAATCCCTGCTGGGCGCTGGGGACGGCCTGAGGATTTAGCCGGTGCCGCCATATTTCTCAGCTCACCTGCCTCCGATTATATGAACGGCCACATTTTAGCCGTAGATGGCGGCTGGCTTGCGAGATAAACATATCGAGAGAATTCCTATTTTGAGGGATTCTCTTTTTTCTATTTGCATAATTATCCTCCTTCCGAGTCACTCTATAAAAAACATGACATGAGGGTGAGGTATTATGAAAAGTCGTATTGAACAAGATATACAGTCCGTCATCAAACGCGTCAAAAGCTTTGCCGGGAAAAGTGATGATATCGTGTTCCACTCTTTTTCATTTGGTCCTTCCGCTGTCTCTGCATGTCTCGTGTACGTTGAGGGACTCACAGAATTCGAGATGCTTTCCAAACAAATCATTTCACCTATGCAAAAGGAACTGGACATCACCGAAGTCGATCACACCACACTCCCTTCCCTGTCTAAGAAGTTCTTTGGCATTCAAAATGATGTGCTGGAAGATATGAACCTTGCCATCGAACAGTTATACAGCGGCAGGGCTATTTTATTTGTGGATGGAGCGACTCAAGCACTTGCGCTCCAAACAAATCTTTTTCAATTTAGAGAAGTAGAGGAGCCGCAATCTGAAGTACTTGTCAGAGGACCACGGATTGGATTTATTGAGAATCTTGAAAAAAATACGGCTTTACTTCGTGAACGTGCAAACGATCCTAATCTTGTCATTCAAAAGGTGAATGTAGGCACTCGTAATAAGAAAACTGCCGCTCTCGTGTACGTTCGTGATATTGCTGATCCAAAACTAGTAGAAGATGTTCTATCACGCATAAAGCAAATCAAAATGGATGATATCCCTGAAACCGGCTATATTGAACAGCTGATTGAGGACAGTCACATTTCCATTTTTCCACAGATTCAAAACACGGAACGCCCTGATCGGGTGATCGCATCTGTGCTTGAAGGCAAGATTTCCATTTTGCTTGACGGCACACCTTTTGCTCTTATTCTGCCTATGACACTTACAGCCTTAATGCAATCACCAGAGGATTATTATCAACGATGGACAAGCGCGACTCTTTTACGCCTACTCCGTTATTTCTCCGTACTGTTAACGATTTTTTTACCCGGGCTCTACATCGCCCTTGTCTCTTATCACCCCGGTTTATTACCGACACAGATGGCACTCACCATCGCAGGTAGTAGGCAAAATGTCCCGTTTCCTCCTGTGGTTGAAGCCATTCTCATGTCTTTTACGATTGAACTGCTGCGAGAAGCTGGACTTCGTCTTCCTCGAGCAATTGGGCAAACAATTGGATTGATTGGCGGCGTGATTATTGGTCAGGCGGCTGTACAAGCAAATATCGTCAGTGCCTTAATGGTCATTATTGTTTCACTAACCGCATTGGCTGATTTCACAGCGCCATCATATGACTTTAGCTTCCCGTTACGAATCCTTCGGTTTATGGCGATTTTCAGCTCAGCTATTTTTGGTTTGTACGGCTTAATCATGTGTTATTTATTTGTACTTTGTCATCTCATGCAATTGAAGACCTTTGGTTTTGATTATTTTACACCTGTTTTGTCTTCACCATATTCAGATTTAAAGGATACGTACGTTCGTTTGCCTGTAGGACTATTTAAATCAAGACCGAAAACCGCCAAGACAAAAAATATCAAAAGACAAGGAGAGTAAGCAATGTACAGAGCTGATAAGCTATCATTGTTACAAGTCACCATTCTGTGCAGTTCTACAATGATAGGCGCTGGAATTTTAACCATTCCTCGCAGTTCTGCCAATTCAGGATTCCCTGATGGCTGGATCATTGTATTAATACAGGGAGTCATCTTTGCTTTCATTGCTTTTTTATTAGGCTGGATTGCCGAAAAGAATGCACCGGATACGATCTTTGATTCTAATACAAAAGGCGCCGGTGCCTTCTTCGGCACGTTCTTTAATTTAATCATGATTGCTTATTTACTAGCCATTGTTGGTTTTGAGGCGCGTGTACTCGGCGAAGTGGTTCAGTTTTTCCTTCTTCAATCGACCCCTATGGCCGTGATTGTGATGATTTTTCTACTTGTAGCGATCTATCATTTAAAAAGCGGTATCTTTCCATTGGTGAAGATAGTGACGTATGTTTACCCTATTACGATGGTTATTTATATTGGGCTGATGCTGTTTAGCCTGAAAATATTTAATTTTGATTATTTGCGGCCCGTCATGGCGCACGGATTTAAAGATTTTGGTAAAATTTTCTCTCAAACCTTCATTCAATTTACAGGCTTTGAAGTGATTTTGTTTGTCGTACCGCTCATTTATAAAGACAAATGGTCGAAAGCAAAATGGGCCGCAGCCATCGGGGTCGGAATTACATCACTTGTGTATTCTCTCACACTCTTTGTTGTGATTGGTTCCATGACCGTTGGAGAAACAATGTCACTCACATGGCCAACCGTCTCACTCATTCAAGCGCTAGAACTTGAAGGGGTGTTCATTGAACGCTTTGATATTTTTTTACTGACGATCTGGACATGCCAGCAGTTTATTTGCATGCTGGGCTTTTTCCAATTTGCCATTAAAGGGTGTCACACAGTCTTTAAGAGGACCAATGTAACGAGGTTGCTATGGCTGTTGTTTTTCTTAACCTCTGCCCTATCTCTTTTTCCAAAAAATATTAATGAAGTCTTTTATTTTTCCACTTTACTCGGCTACGCTCTGTTCATCATTTTAGCCATTCCTTTTATCACATTTATGCTGCTGGCGATACGTAAAAAATGGGGAGGTCGTTCTGCATGAGACGAAGGCGTTTACTTTTATCCTGCTTGTCCTGTCTTCTTTTTCTTCTAACTGCAGGGTGCTGGGACATAAAGGACATTGAGACATTAACGTTTGTGCGCGGCGTTGGTATCGATGAAACAGATGATCAAGGCGTGAAGCTCACCTACCAAAACCTTATACCAAATATGGGCGGGACAAAAGAAGCCACTTCAACCGGCTATGTCAATGTCGCATCGAAGGGAAAAAATGTGCTAGAGGCTGTCAGTCATGTCGCCTTGAAGGACCAGCCGATCTACAGTGATCATCTCAAAATCTTTTTGTTCGGCAAAAATCAGGCAGAGCATCACGATATTCAAGGGACACTCAATCACTTTATACGAGATGATGAGGTCCGAAGAAGCAGCTATCTCTTAGTGACTCGGGATAATGCGTCAAAAGTAATCAATCAAAAATTAAATTCGCAGCAAAAGGTACCAGTTGAGCACATCTTTGAAACATCAAAAAACCGGGACTATAATGGAAAAATTTTACTCCCAACACGTATTGGGAGAGCGTCCGATTACTTTCAGATGGGTGTAAGCTTTCTTGTTCAAAGTGTGGATGCCATTAACGACGAGCTCATCTATAATGGAGCAGGTATCATTCATGGAAAAACACGAAAACTCATAGGGTTTATTCCAGCAAATGATGTTCAAGCTTTAAATTGGATGATGAATCGTATCTCAGGCGGAGTTGTTCCTGCAACCTACAAAGGCTATCCCATTACATATGAAATCAAGAAAGCCGCTTCCAAGGTCGAACCTTATTTAAAAGATGGAAAGATTTCCTTTAAAGTCAGTGTAAAAACAAATGGTAAACTATCTGAAGATCAATACCCCTCTGAAAACTCATTCGATGAACAGTACATCAAGCGTTATGAGCGCATTTTTTCCCAAAAAATCAAGGGGCGGATTCATAAAGCCGTCCGCCACATGCAGACCGAAGTGGGTGTTGATCCGATCTTTTTAAGTCGTCAGGTGCGCATCAAGTATCCTGACTTTTGGGAGAAGCATCGTGACGAATGGGACACGCTATTCCAAGAAGCTGATATCCAATATGATGTAAATGTCAGCATTTTGAACTTCGGTGCAGAAGGCGGAACGAAAATCTTTAAATGGTAACAGCAAAAAGGCGGTTATGCACCGCCTTTTGTACGTGCCACAATCAGAAGCTGATATAGTGTCACTTGATCAGATAAAGCTTTTGTTTGAAATCCAAGTGACTCTCCTACTCTCGCCACTTCGTCAAAAAACAATTGGACGTTTTGATCAATCTGTACATTGATTTGTTGTTCTATCACAGGGTCAAACAAATGGTCTGGAAATAGTGCACGCATCGTTTTTGGTGTGAAAAATCTCATATGCGTTCGATCTAGAATCCCCACATCTTGATACGTAAAATCACCTGTCATTAATGGCAGGAGCACCTCCGCATGCATCATGTTAGGCAAGCAGCAAATGATGACGCCGCCTGGCTTTAAAGACTTGTGCGCTTGTGTAATGATTTGCCATGGATCTGACACATGCTCTAATATATTAGAAAAGATGACCGCATCAAAAAAGGCTTCCTTCTCTGACCATGGGTACTCATCCGCTTTGGCCTCGATGACTTCTTGGTAATACGCCTTGGCAATCTCTGCTTTTAAGGCATCGGCCTCTACCCCGTACATGTCAACAGACTGACTATTGATGAGCTCAAGACCCGTTGCCCCTGTGCCGCACCCAACATCCAGCACATATTTAGCCTCTTGAGGCAGCAGTGCCGTAAAATATGGATGAGGGGTGATCAGGTTTAAATCAATGCCCCATTTATCTAAAAACCGAAGCCTGTTCTCTGCAAACAGTTTAGAGATGTTCGTTTCTTGATTCGCACGGAAGGTTGCATGACCGTGATGATGCACAAATGAATCATGGACAATTTGCAGCTGATATCCCTTCAGCAATGAACGCAAACAAAGGTCGTCATCCTCAAATGATCCGTATACAAACCGTTCATCAAATAATCCCACATCCCCGATCAGCTCTTGTTTCACCAGCAGACAAAAACCCACAAGTCTATGCACGTACGTTCTCTGACCTTTTCTCGCAGCTGTATATTCCTTAGCGAAGGCTGGGAGCTCCTTCACATCTGTATACGACGGCTGGACCATCTGAGGACCACTCACATAATTGGAGACAGGTCCCACCATTCCAATACGATCTGATGCAAATAGCGCCTCTTTTAATGGAGAAAGCCAGTTTTCAGTCACCATCGTGTCATTATTTAAAAAGAGAATGTTATCTCCTGTCGCTTTTTTCGCTCCTTGATTACACCCCTTTGCAAAACCTTGATTCTTCTCGTTTTCAATGAAAATAACATCTTCCAGCTCTCTCACATATTCCTTCGTGCCGTCTGTTGATGCATTATCGACGATGATGAGTTCATATTGGCCACTTCGGGTATGCTGCTTGATACTGTCGATACATTTTTTGGTTAAATGCAGTTCGTTGTACGTCAGCATGACAATGCTCGTTTTTCCTTTCATCTTATTTCCACCTTTCGCCCGCCTGTTCCATATGTATGTCATATGCAGCACGTTCAGAAGATGAGCGTTTGTCCTTTCTTGATTAAACGTTTGTTTAACAAAGGGCTAAAATGATCTTTATTTTAGCCCTTTGTCTTCTTTTCAGCGTGATAGAAAACCTTTGCAGTCTAGGAAGGACGAGTACTAGAGCGGAGCGAATTTGACATTCGTGAGCACCGGAACGCAGGCTGACACCGAATGCGAGGGTTTGTCTACACGCTGAACCAGCTGCATGCGGCATCTGGTTTTTTTCACACCGTTTCCCCTTCGTCACTTACGACGGCACGGTTTCCCTTTTTTAAAACCTCTTCAATTTCTTCAAGACTTTTCCCTTTCGTTTCTGTCACTAAGTATTTCACAAATAAGAAGGCACATCACATTCACTGCGCCAATTCCTACGGTTCCTAAAATCGCCGCTGAATCACCAAAGCCGACACTTGTGAATGTTTTTGGTGCATAATAAATAATCGTATTGATACCGATAAACTGCTGTAAAAAGCCTAAACCGACACCAGCGATCAAAGCTGGGTGCACCCACGGCTCAAATAATTCCTTAAGACCGCCTTTCTCTTCACTTTCCGCCTTTTGAATATCTAAAATTTCTTCTTCGACTTCTTCCTTACTCTGTCTAAGTTTTGATAATATCGCCTTCTCTCGGTCAGCCTGTCCATGGACAAACAGCAGCGAGGACTTTCTGGCATAAACAAAATACCAAATAATAGAAGGATAGAAGGAACCACTGCAATTCCAAGCATCAGACGCCATGCCTCCGCATCTGCTAAAACGTAATTCACAATATAGGCGAGAAGAATACCAAATGTGATCATGAGCTGGTTTAAAGAGGACAGTGCACCCCTTGATTCCTTTGGACAAAGTCAGATAAATATAATGGAACAATCGTCGTCGAGCAGCCTACAGCAAGCCCTAGTACGATTCGGAATAAGACCATCACTTCCGTATTTGGGGCAAAGGCTGTTCCAAATCCGCCGATAATAAACAAAATAGCTGCGGCGATGATTGCTTTTTTCCGCCCAAATTGGTCTGTCAGTTTTCCAGAAAGAGTGGAACCAAACATCGCCCCGATTAAAATCGAGCTGACGACAAGCCCCTCTTGCAAACGAGTTTAAACCTAAATCTTTTTCATAAATAAGATGGCGCCAGAGATGACACCTGTACCATAGCCATATAAGGCGCCGCCAAGTGCGCCGAAGAAATAAAGCCATCCATTCCGATTTTTCATCAACATACCCCCTCTTTTGTCTGTGTTTACTGGTTGTTTCTCTATGAAAAATCATTTTCCTCACTTCCTGTCATTTCAAACATTTCGATGTTTTATGACAAATATATTTCATTTTCGTATCAATGAAACTTTTTACGATAAGGAAACGTCAATTAAGCGTTGGCGAAAAAATGTCGCACTATATCCCGTTTTAAGGTATATTTGTTTTAGTTTGTAATCATGAGAAGAACATCTTTACTATAAAAATCATTGCGAGGTTTAAAATATATGGATCAATCACGAAGCAGACGCAAAGGGAGAAAGCGTTTAAAACCATGGGTGAAAGTCACTCTTTTTATATTCGGTATTCTTTTACTGACAACCGCTTCTGTCACAGGCTATGCCTACTATAAAGTGACAAATGCTGCCAAAAAAGCACAAGTGTCTCTAGATCGAGGCGCACAATCTGTCAAACGGATTGAAGCATTTGATCCAGGAAAAGACAGTTTTTCTGTTTTGCTGCTCGGAATCGACAGCAGACCAGGCGAAACAGTTAAACAGGCACGAAGCGATGCAATGGTCTTAGCGACGATTAACCGCACTAATAAAACCGTTAAATTATTAAGCATTCCAAGGGACTCATACGTCAATATTCCAGGTCATGGTTATGACAAAATTACTCACGCACACGCATTTGGCGGTGCAGATTTAACGGTGAGTACAGTTGAAAATTTACTAGATATTCCGGTCGACTTTGTCATTCAAAGTAATTTCAAAGCATTTGAGGAAATTGTGAATGAACTAAACGGCGTTTCTATTAACATTAAGGATGAATATCTTGTCAAACAAATTCAGAAAGATACAAAAGGCAAGGTTGTGCTTCAAACAGGAACTCATACACTAGACGGTGATCAAGCTCTCGCATATGTGAGAACGAGAAAAGCAGATAGTGATTTAATGCGCGGACAGCGTCAAATGGAAATTTTAAAAGCCATTTTTGATAAATCAAAATCATTAACGTCCATTCCGTCATATGACAATATCATTGATACACTCGGTGATAATGTCTCAACGACCCTTTCTATGAAAGAATTAGTCGGTCTTTTCCCGCTTCTGACTTCATTAAAATCTGTTGATACGATTCAGCTAAAAGGTTCAGACTATCAGCCAAACGGCGTCTATTACTTCCAATTGGATCAAAATCAACTGAATGAAGTGAAAACTGAATTGAAGAAGCAGCTTGAATTATCTTAAACAGAAAGCGTCAGATTGTTGACAAAGGGCTAAAATGATCTTTATTTTAGCCCTTTGTCTTCTTTTCAGCGTGATTGAAAACCTTTGAAGTCTAGGAAGGACGAGTACCGGAGCGGAGCGAATTTGACATTCGGAGCACCAGCGCGCAGGACTGACACAGAATGCGAGGGTTTGTCTACACGCTGAAAGCGTCCCTGTGGGGTGCTTTTTCTTATCTCATCATTGATCATTTGGACATTTTTGTTTAGCCTTGATATAGAGAGGAATCAAATCTCCTCACTCTTTCATGAGAATGAAGGAAATCGTACATACTTTTAAGAGGCTATTGCATGAATGAAGGAGGATTTGACAGCGATGAAAAAAATGATTGCGATTGATTTAGACGGCACACTCTTGAATACAAAAAGTGAAATTTCCGCTCAAAACCGGCAGGCATTGATTCGGGCGAAGGAAGCTGGCTATATTGTCACCATCTGCACAGGGCGGGCGACTTTTGATGTGAAGAACCTTCTTGGCGATTTGGACATTCCAATTATTGCGGCAAACGGCGGGACCGTCCATACCGAAGGATACAAGCTCTTCAGCCGAATCACACTTGATCAAGAAGCTGGGAAACGTGCGGCAAAGGCATTAGTGGAACGGAACATTTACTTCGAGGTATATACTGACGATGCCCTCCTCTCCCCATTTGATGGAAAAGAGAAGCTGAAAGCAGAATTTGATGTGATCAAAAGCGCAAATCCAAATGAGGATGTAACTGATTTATGGGAAGGGGCAATGACCCAATTTAAACAATTTGGCATCAAATCAGTGGATGATATCCGCCAGATTTTTGAGTCGAATGAAGCGACCTATAAATTACTGTGCTTCTCATTTGATATGAACAAGCTGCAGGAAGCACGAAATCTTCTTGCCGAGATGCCTGAGCTCTCATTGACCTCGTCTGGAAAACATATCATTGAGGTGCTGCCAAAAGAGTCAGGGAAAGGACATGCCCTTAAAAAACTCGCAGCCCATTATGGCGTAGACCGCTCCAATATTTATGCGATCGGTGACAGCCCTAATGATCTATCCATGTTCGAGGAAGCAGGTCACCGGATTGCGATGGGGAATGCGGTGGACGTCATTAAAGAAAAGAGCACATACGTCACAAAAGGCAACCATGAAGATGGCGTCGCTTATTTTATTGATCTGCTTTTACAGAATCAATTCCAAGAAAAAAAGACGCTTGTCTAATCAGCGCCTAGTGAGAAGTCCAGAAGTCCGATCTGGTTGTTGATCGGGCTTTTTCTTTATTTTTTGATTCTAACAGCCGTCTCATATTTATCCTTCCAGTACGTACTTGTTTTCATATTAGTAATGACAACACCATTTGAGACGGTCACATGAATGACTTGATTTGATCCTGCATAAATGGCCGGCATCAATGAAGTCCCTTTGAAGAAGACAAGATCTCCTGGCTTAAGCTCCGAACGTTTTACAGGCGTGCCTGCCTTGACTTGTCCTGACGCATAGCGAGGAAGCTCAATGCCAAGCACTTTTTGGTACACGTACTGCGTGAATCCTGCTGTATCAAACCCTTTCTCTGGGTTCGTACCGCCTTTGACATAAGGGACTTCCCCAATATACGTAGCAGCTTTTGATACGATTGGGTCTTCTTTCACTAGTTTCAGCTCAGTTAATCGTTTCGCACCTGTCCATTTCTCGCGCCAATACGATTCGGACAAATAAGAAATCGTCACACTTTCAGAACGGCTCGCATGAATAAAACGATCGCCCCCAATGTACATCCCTACATGAGAAATTCCGGGTTTATATGTGTTGCTAAAAAAGACAAAGTCCCCAGGACGAATATCGTCTAGTGCTACTTTTTCTCCGACCATCCATTGCTGTTCAGCACTTCTAGGCAAATAAATGCCAAGTGATGTTTCAAATAAATATTGTAAAAAGCCTGAACAATCAAAGCCAACCTTTGGATCTGCTGCACCAAACACATAAGGGACACCTAAATATGTCATCGCATCTTTCACAACAAGATCATCAGAGATTTCTTGAGAAACAGGCAGCCGTTTGACCGCATAAAATCGGTCTGTCCAATATTTGCTTTGGCTGACATCTGTTTTCACCACACCTTGACTAAGCGTGATGTGGATGACTTGATGGTTTCCAGCGTACAAAGCCACATGTGTCGGGATCTCTTTTGTTTCCTCAGGACTACGGAAATATACGAGGTCTCCGGGTTTGGCTTTTTCCCATGATACCTTTTCTCCAATCTGATATTGATCGATCACCTTCCGCGGCAAATCAAATGTGCCTGATGTCTTGTACACATATTGAATAAACCCAGATGCATCAAAGCCCGTTTTTGGATCGGTTCCCCCTTTATGGTAATGTGTTCCAATCAGCGTTTCCGCTTGCTCCAAAGGAGACTTTGTTTGAGCAGACACCTCTGATTGGGACATGAACATCAGCCCTACGAGCGCACAGCCTCCAATCAGCATTCCTTTCCATTTCATGATCTTTTCCCTCCTGTCTTCTATAGTTTCGGCATGACATCTTTCATTTTACACCTTTTTTCGACAAAAAAGAGCACGCAAGGCGTGCCCCTTCTATTCACCATGACTCTATTTATTCGCTTCCGCTTTCGACTGCTTTTGCTGCTCGATCTTCTGCATTTCAACTGAGATCTTTTGTTTCTCATGATCTGTCAGACTATCACTAAATTTAAAAGCAGACATAAAGACAAATACTAAAATTAACGCAACAAACGGCCAGCTTGCTTTTAGGAATTTCATTTCTTATCTTTTCCTCCGTTTTCTTTTAATGTTTGAACTTTATCAGCATGATTGACTTCAAAGAAAATGTGTCCGTCTTTTTCTTTCCAATCCGCATTCGTGCCATTGGTCAGCATACGAATAATGGATTTCGACTCAAAAGATCCTGCCTTTACTGGAGCAGGCGTTGCTTCTTTGATATACATTGGGACAACTTCAAATGTCGCTTTTCCATCTTCATTCAGATGATACTGAACAAGGGCAGAATCACGTGTTCTAGACCAGCCTTGGTCAAAAATAAAGTTCCCCAGGCTATAGAAGATCGCCGTTCCATTGTAGACCTCCATTGGCTCAAGGACGTGCGGGTGTGCACCGATGATGATATCAGCACCAGCCTTCGACATCGCTCTTGCTAATTCTCTTTGTCTATCGTTTACTTCATTGTTGTACTCCTGACCCCAGTGAGCATGAACAACGACGATATCTGCCTTTTCAGCAGCCTGAGAAATCATCGGAATAAAAATAGATGGATCGGCTGGCAGAATACCTGCTTTGCGATTCGTTGCTTTAAAATTTTTCCCATACACATCTGTAAAACCGAGTGTAGCGATTTTGACACCGTTCACTTCTTTGTAAGAGATGTTCTGCTTCGCATCTTGGAGGTAACGACCTGCTCCGGTGTAATCCATGTCAGCTTTTTCAAAGGCATTGATCGTGTTGTTCAGACCTTTTTCACCAAAATCTGCCGCATGGTTATTTGCAAAGTTTAATACAGAGAAATTCAAATCCTTCAATGCTTGGACAGACTCTTCATCCGTTTTCAAATGAATATTCTTTTGCGCCGCCTGTTCCTGATCTAATGCAACTGGATGCTCAAAGTTACCTGTTACATAATCTGACACATCAAAATATGGTTTGGCATAGCGAAAGAGATGCTGTTTCCCGTAGCGATCGGTCACTTTCTCTACATTTCTTCCAAACATAATGTCACCGACAAACGAAGCGGTCAGGATGTTTTCTGGATTCTTTTCTACAGTTGGCACTTGCGCTTTCCCGATAAATGTAAATAGAAATGTACAAGCAATGACGATCGGTAAAGCAATCAGTACATGTTTATTCGTCTTTTTCTTTTGATTCTTTGTGATTTTCAGCAGCTTTTCCTGAAAGCTCAATTTTTTATTCATGATTGGACACACCTTATCTTAAAATAGATAGTAAACATACATGATGGCAAATGTTGCACCACTTAGAAGCAACGTGCTTCCAAGGGTAATCGTAAGACCTTGCTTTTGAATCGTATTTGCAATCAAGCCAGGTACG
Organism: Bacillus sp. A015; assembly: GCF_053851875.1. NCBI lineage: Bacteria > Bacillati > Bacillota > Bacilli > Caryophanales > Bacillaceae > Bacillus > Bacillus sp. A015. Next base: position 109,179 of record NZ_JBSPZB010000003.1, on the reverse strand, counting down.
ATGATCCCGATTCCGCGAAATTCTGCTATTTCAAATGGGACCACTGGATAGAAGAAATCAAATACGAGCTTTAAGGCAATCCCTGTAATCAGCATCGCAGCAAACTTTCTGCGTCCGTATAAAATCATAAATTTTGATAGACCAAAGCGAACGATGACATACGTAAGCAAGCTGACAGATAAGACGACTAAAATGAAGACTGGCTGGTTAAATACAAGCGCAAGATAACCTGGAACAACTAGCCCAGCTGGTACAATTCCTGTTTTTTCTGCAAAGATTAAACTAAGTAGAACACCTAAAATTAACGAGATATAAAGATCTGATCCGAACATTTTCTATATTTCCTCCTAGCTGACAAGCTGCTTAATTTTGTATTCTTGAATTTTTTCGATTAAAGGTTCAGCGGCGCCATGGATATTGCCGACTCCATAAACCACTCGATTATGAAGCTTTTTCTCAAGCATGTTCATAATTTGTTCTGTAGATTGATATTCAAGGTTGTGTAAGTGGTCAGCCGGAATTTTCCCTTCCTCATATGCCTTCACAATTGGATCAGTCGTTTCACCAATTAAAACAAGATCACTAGCTTCAATATAAGGAAGTACATCCTCCGCAAACTGGATCGTTCTATCTACACGATCCGCACGGCAGTTCATGATAATAATTGGTTCATCTGTTGGATATCCAATTTCTTTCACACGCTTCCAAATATTCAATGTAGATGATGCGTCATTTGCCGCAAATCCATTTACAAAGTGTCCAGGTGTTTTCGCATCCATTAATGGAAGAATTCTCATCGCTCCTGGATCAGGCGGCGCATTTAACATTCCTCTGAATGCCGTATCTTCATCAATCCCTAATGCTTGAGCGACACCAAGTGCAAGCGAAGCATTATCCGGGAAAACCATGTACTCAAATTTCCGTAAATACTCATCGGTAATCTTGGAATTATCTGCAACAATGACTTCCGTGTTGCGTTTTTTCGCAATCTCTTTAAAGAAATCCGTATATTCACTATCCGTAATAACCAAGTGTCCATTGTAAGGAATTGTGGCTGTAAAGGCTTCTGCTATTTCGTCAAGAGTTGGCCCCATTACATCCATATGATCTTCAAGAACGTTTACGATCACGCCAATATTCGCTTGAAGCAGCTCTTCCTGAAAGATAATTTGGTAATCTGGATTTACTGCCATACATTCACTGACGATGGCATTTGCTCCTCTTTCAACTGTTTCTCTCATAACTTCCTTCTGCTCTCCGATATTCGGTCCTTGCGGCTTCCTTTTAATCGGTTTCTCTTCTGGCGTATCCCAATAAATCATTCTTGCATCCGTTCCCGTTGTTTTGCCGACAGTTTTATAACCTGCCTCCATTAAGATACCGGTTGTCAATCTTGTAACGGTGGACTTTCCGCGAATACCATTAATATTGACGCGCACCGGCAGGGCATCGATATTTTTCTGATGACGCTTCTTTTCAATAAAGCCAATCCCTAACATGATGACGCAGGCTATAACGATTAACCACATCGATTATCTACATCTCCTTTTTTTATGAGTGTGATATGTAAATTCAATCAACAGTATATCTGTTCAGCATAAAATCACAATCGGTATTATGTAACATAATCTTTCACTTCCTCGTATGCCAAATTCCTCTAATCCTAAGGTGTAAATGCCTAGCATTCCCTCAAATAAAAAGGCCAAAAGACGGACAAAATTCAGACTGAATTTCTGCTTCATTCAAGAGAAAGCGTTACCATCAATCATCGAAAAATCTTTTGTCCTTTTCTCCCTAAATTTTTTGACAATTATTAAGATGTATTTTGAATCAATGTTTTAAAATCCTTTCATCCCTATAAAATCAGTCATATCAGTGCTTTAAATGAATAGTGCGTGTTTTGGAATGTTTTATCTTTTTGAATGAACAGGTTAGAAAGTCATCCTCAACGGTCAGAATGCTATGCGTTGACCTATGACAAAGGTCACCTCTCAAAAAATCAAGTCATATGCTTATTTTTGGGTCACGAAAAATTGGGATAAGATGTCAAAATTTGATCATTTCGTTATATCTTCTCTTTACGATATTCACTCCTTATGACCTAAACAATGAAACAATATTCATTTGTTTTTATCAAGATTCATCATTTCTTAACATTTTTAATATGATTTTAGTTGAAAGTTGTCGGCTCATGTCATGCATTCCCTAAAGGTGACGAATAAAATCAGCTTCTCCGCTTACACTAAGGTTAAAAAATAATGTGAGAGGAGGCTAAAGATGCCAAACACCAATGAACAAACACGCTTGCACTTTTTATCAGGCAGCTTTGAGGAGAAAATTCGGATCCTGAAGAAAACATTTCAGCAAAGCGGCGATTTTGAATACCGGGAGTTAATGGTGAATGAAACAAAATCAGTCCTGTTCTTTATTAAAACGAGAATTGATGAAGGCAAACTGAACGATTTCATTATCGGCAACTTGTTAGGCCCTCCCGGGAAGCAGAACTATACAAAGTCTCTTAGTACACTTGAAACAGGTGATTTGATACTGATCACTGACAGTATTATTGCAGGAAGCATTGCCTTTCTTGATGAAAATTCCTCGCAGATGAAATTGTTTGCTGTCGGACAGCCGCCGCTGCGCTCTATTTCTGAGCCTTCTTCTGAAAGTATTATTGCGGGTGCACATGATGGATTTGTCGAAAGTTTAGATACGAATTTATATTTGCTGCGTTCACACTTAAATGATCGAAAACTGGCTATCCAATATCATAAGATTGGTACAAAATCTGAAACAAAGCTTGCGACTGTATATATATCTGATATCGCTAATCAAGAAAAGGTAGAAGAGATAAACAAACGGATTTCTTCTATTAAAGTAGACACGCTGCTAAGTCCTGGCTCTATTGTTGAGGCGATTGAGGATGATTCATTTTCTATTTTCCCACAGCTTATTAATACAGAGCGCCCTGATAAGGTGAGATCTGCAATCCTTGAAGGGCGAATTGTGGTGATGATGGATGGCAGTCCGATGGCCATCATTCTTCCTGTCACCTTCTTTAGCTTCTTTCAATCACCTGATGATTATAATAGCCGCTGGATTCCGGCTACGTTTATCCGTGTTCTCCGCTATCTTGCCTGTATCATCGCAGTCGTTTTGCCATCTTTTTACATCGCTGTTATTGGCTTTCATTATGAGGTCGTCCCAGATGAATTAGCCATAACGATGAAAAATTCAATTATCGGTATCCCATTTCCTCCTTTGATAGAAGCGATGCTAATGGAGATCACCATTGAACTCATACGCGAGGCAGGGGTGCGTCTGCCAAAACCAATTGGTCAGACGATTGGAATTGTAGGAGGTTTGGTCATTGGGGATGCCGTTGTAAAAGCAGGACTCATTTCGAATGTCCTTGTTATTGTGGTTGCAGTGACAGCCGTCGCTTCTTTTGTCCTTCCATCCTTTGAAATGACTTTAGCCATTCGAATGCTGCGTTTCCCGCTCATGTTCATGGCATCGATGTTCGGTTTTATCGGTATTTCATTTGGACTGTCTATTGTCCTCATGAACTTATGCCGCTTGGAATCGCTAGGAGTACCTTACTTATCACCAGTTACTCCATTTAACTGGCAGGACTTAAAAGACACGATCATTCGATTACCGATGTGGATGTACAAAATGCGCCCTGTTTATTTAAATCCGCAAAAGAAAGAGCAAATTGAAAATTTGAGAGGGTGGAAAAAGAAAAATGAACAATAAAATATCTCCACCTCAAGCTGTCTTTTTTATCATCCAATCTCAAATTGGTGTCGGTATTTTAGCCCTCCCCCATTTGCTCATGAAAGACATGGGTCACGATGGGTGGATGACGATTATTCTAGCCGGATTATTCATCCAAATCATCAACACCATTTTTATTTACATTATTCATAAATATCCTGACACATCGTTTTTCCAAACGTTAATCAACGTGTTCGGAAAATGGATCGGCCGGACCTTGATCGTACTCTATACGGTATACTTTGCCTCAGTCTGCATTGTTGTTCTATCGATTTTCACAAGAATTCTTGGAATATGGGTGCTACCGCTTACGCCAAATTGGGTCATTGATTTCTTGCTGATGATATCCATTATCTACATCGCAAAGGAAAAATTCACAGCAATTGCCAGGTTTAACTTTATTTTGACTCCCTTTTTGCTCATGCTGTCTCTATTGATGTTTTATGCATTAAAAGGAACGAATATCGACTACCTCATGCCTTTTTTCCAAACAGATTTTTCTCAATTTCAAATTGGATTGAAGGACGTTGTTCTGTCCATGAATGGATTCGAGATGATCCTTATCATCTCTCCATTTATGAAGGGTACCACCAAGGAACGTTATAAGGTCATGACCATTTCTAATATATGCACAACGCTTTACTACCTATTTATTACATTGATTTGTTTTATGTTTTTCAGCCCTATTGAGCTTAATGTCATTCCAAACCCTGTTCTTTATCTATTAAAGACCATTTCATTCGGTGTGATTGAGAGGACAGACTTAATTTTTCTCAGCTTTTGGGTGTTTAACATTCTTGCCACCCTCAGCAATTATCTCTACTTTTGTGCAAATGGCGTATCCAGCATTTTGAAGAAAAAAGAGCATAAAAAATATGTCTATTATTTTGCCATTTTGATCTATGTCGCTAGCTGTTTTCTTGCAGAAGATCATTTTAGAATTCAGCGCTTTAATGACTTTACGACTTTTTCTCAATATTCAGTTATTTATACACTTCCGATCATTATGGCCATCACCATCTTGATCAAACATCGCAAAGGGAAGGTGAAATCACATGCGTCATAAGTACATACTGACGCTGCTTATGTGTATTTCTCTTATATTCATGCCTGGCTGCTGGGATCAGAATTTGTTAAAAAACATCTCTCTTGTCTTAACTTCAGCTGTCGATCAAGGAGAAGAAGACAATGCGAAATTCTCAATTACCTATCGAAAGGTGCAGCAGTCTCAAAGTATGGAGCAAGGAAATACAGGCAGCTATTCAACCACTGTTCTTACAACTGAAGCACCGACTTTAAGAAAAGCAAGGACCAACTTTAGCCGGATTGTCGACCAAAAAATTGATATATCGAAAATGCGGGTCATGCTGATCGGCGATGAATTTGCTCAAAATCGCCTTCTTCCCTATTTAGATATGTTTTATCGAGATCCCAAAAGCCCTTTACTCGCAAACCTTGCTGTGGTTCAAGGGGGAAACTGTGTGGAATTGATCAACCAGCTGCTCAAGGAAAAACTTATTGTGAGCGACTATTTAAACAACTTAATCACTACCGCATCACAGTCCTCCCTAGTAGCACCTAAAAACATTCAAAATGTCCGGTCCAAAATGCTGCAAACGGGAGAGGATTTCACACTGCCGTTACTTCACTTCGATCAATCAAAGAAGTTAATTAGTGTAAAAGGTGTAGCCCTATTTGATAATGAAAAAAAGAAAGGCGAACTGTACGGTCAAGATGCGATTCTGCTCACCGTGATGGACAAGAAAATGGGGAGCTATGCAACCTTCACAAAAAAAGTCAGAAGTGACATGAAATTAAAAGAGAGCAATTACATCACCATTCAAGTAACAGACTCAAAGAGAGACATCGAGATTGTCAATCCTGATCACCGAGACTTAACATTCTCTCTCAATTATGAATTCACGACATCTGTGCTCGAGTACCCGAAAGATAACCTAGATACAGATAAGAACATTGAAATGCTCAACAAAAGGCTTTCAGCCATTTTGACAAAAGAAGCCGAAAAAGTCGTTGCTGCGCTGCAAGAAGCAAACTCTGATGTCCTAAGCCTTGGCAGAAAATATCGAGTAAGACATTATGATGAGTATATGAAAATGAACTGGGTAACCGATTATCCAAAGGTGAAAATTATTCCAAAAATCAAAGTGAATATTAAAAAAACAGGTATTACTAGCTAAGAAAAGGAAGAAGTCATCTTTCTTTTCTTTTTTTATTTTTTTATGATTGTCATTTCAATACTTTCGTGATAATCTATCTATGTAAACGGTTACACATTCACGAAGGGAGGCACTCCATTGGCTACAATTAAAGATGTTGCAAAAGCCGCACAAGTGTCTGTTGCTACTGTTTCACGCGTGCTCAACGATACTGGATATGTCCATACAGATACGAAAACCCGCGTGACACAAGCGATGCAGGAGCTGAACTATTTCCCCAATGAAGTGGCTAGATCCCTTTTTAACAGAGAATCACGCTTAATCGGTTTGATCTTACCTGATATCACAAACCCCTTCTTCCCTCAGCTGGCTAGAGGCGTTGAGGATGAGATTCATGCTCATGGTTTTCGGTTATTATTCGGAAACAGTGATGAAGATCGCGAGAAGGAACTGGCTTACTTACAAACCTTTAAACAAAATCAAGTGGTCGGTGTCATTGCTGTCACCAACGAACCTGAATCGGATATGTACAATGATGATTTACCCGTTGTGTTCTTAGATCGAACAGTGCCAAATGCACCTTCTGTGTTTGCAGATGCTGCAACTGGCGGGAAAATGGCCGCAATGGAATTGATTAAGCGCGGCAGCCGGCAGATCACACTGCTAAAAGGACCTGCCCATCTTCAAACAGCGCGGCAGCGATTCAAAGGTGCACTTGATGTTCTCACTGAAAAAGGTGTCGACTTTCATGTGATGTCTAACGCTTCTTTTTCCTTTCAAGAAGCCCGAAAAAGCGCCAAGGCTCTTTTCCAGCTGTACCCTGAAACAGATGGTATCATCGCCAGCAATGATATCGTCGCAACAGCAGTCATACACGAAGCGCTTCGGAACGGAAAAGCCATTCCAGATGAAGTCCAAATCATTGGATTTGATGATATTCCGCAAAGCGAACTGCTCTTCCCTTCCTTATCAACGATCAGGCAGCCTGCCTATGATATGGGGAAAAAAGCAGCGAAGCTGTTAATCAAATCCATTCAAAAGCAACCAATAGATCAGCCAGTTATTCAAATGCCCGTCTCTTTTATTGAACGAGAGACCACGAGAAAGGTGGATTCACAATGAGTCATATTGTTGTAGTAGGAAGCTGTTCAATGGATTTAGTCGTCACATCGGATAAGCGGCCAAATGCCGGAGAAACGGTTTTAGGCGAATCATTTAAAACCGTCCCAGGCGGAAAAGGAGCAAATCAAGCAGTTGCAAGTGCCAGACTCGGTGCAGATGTATACATGGTCGGTCGAGTCGGTGATGACGCTTATGGTCAGGATATTGTAAGTAATTTACAAGGGCAAGGTGTTCGCACCACATATATGAAACCGGTTACCGAAATGGAAAGCGGTACAGCTCATATCATTTTAGCAGAAGGCGATAACAGCATTGTTGTGGTTAAAGGAGCAAATAACGAAGTCACACCTCACTATGTAAAAAATGCTCTTTCTACGATTGATGATATTGGGATGGTTCTCATTCAGCAGGAAATACCTGAAGAAACGGTCGAAGCTGTCTGTGCCATTTGCAGCGAAAAAAAGATCCCAGTGATCTTAAATCCCGCACCAGCCCGCAAAGTGTCACAGCAAGTTTTAGAGCAAGCTGCCTATATTACACCGAATGAGCACGAAGCAGCTCTTATGTTTGATGGTCTCACAATTGAAGAAGCCCTTCGTCAATTCCCTAATAAATTACTGATCACAGAAGGAAAAAATGGGGTTCGATATTTTGACGGATCGAGAGAAGTTTTAGTCCCAGGCTATCCTGTTAAAGCAGTCGATACAACAGGAGCTGGCGATACATTTAACGGCGCTTTGGCTGTGGCATTAATAGAAGGCAAATCCCTATACGACGCGCTTGCTTTTGCCAATCTTGCAGCATCTATCTCTGTTACAAAATTCGGCGCACAAGGCGGCATGCCAGCAAGAGAAGAATTGGAGAGAAAGAAATGAAAAAAAACGGCATCTTAAACAGCCATATCGCCAAGGTGCTTGCTGACCTTGGTCATACAGATACAGTCGTCATCGCAGACTGCGGTCTACCTATTCCAGAAGGCCCAATCAAGATCGACCTTGCGTTATCGATCGGCACACCGTCCTTTCAGGAGGTCACCTCCCTCCTTCTTCAGGAAATGGCCGTTGAAAAAATCACTGTAGCCAGTGAAATCAAAGAAGCCAATGAGCGAGATCATTTGTTTTTAAAGAAAGCGTTCTCACAGCCGTTACATGATGTAAATCACGAGACTTTCAAAGATATGACCAAACAGGCAAAAGCAGTCATTCGAACGGGTGAAGCCACCCCATACGCAAACTGCATTCTTCATGCCGGTGTCATCTTTTAAAAGGAGGAGCCAGAAATGAACATTGAGATGCATAACATCCATAAGGCCTTTGGAAAAAACACCGTTCTCTCCGGGGTCTCCTTTGACCTCGTCACAGGTGAAGTCCACGCGCTCATGGGTGAAAACGGGGCTGGAAAATCAACTTTGATGAACCTGCTGACAGGCCTTTATTCATTAGATCAAGGAACGATTCAAATCGACGGAAAAGAAACCGCTTTCAAAAATCCGAAGGAAGCTGAGCAGCACGGAATCGCCTTTATTCATCAGGAGCTGAACATATGGCCTGATATGACCGTATTGGAGAATCTATTCATTGGTAAAGAAATCTATACGAAGCTCGGCCTCCTAGACACAAAAAAAATGAAAGCCCTCGCTCAAACGCAGCTGGACCGATTGTCTGTTAACCTATCACTTGATCAAGATGCAGGCAGCTGTTCTGTTGGCCAAAAACAGATGATCGAGATTGCGAAGGCGTTAATGACCGATGCGAAGGTCATCATCATGGATGAGCCTACGGCAGCTTTAACAGACCGTGAGATTGAAAAGCTATTCCAAGTCATTGAATCACTCAAAAAAGAAGGCGTTTCCATCGTCTATATTTCTCACCGTATGGAGGAAATCTTTGCGATCTGTGATCGTATTACGATCATGCGTGATGGGAAAACGGTCGATACGAAAGCCATACCTGAAACGGATTTCCATGAAGTCGTCAAAAAAATGGTCGGCCGAGAATTAACAGATCGTTACCCTAAGCGTACGCCTTCTAAAGGAGATATTGTCCTAGAAGTAAAACAAGCGACGGGAAAAAGACGCTTTCAAGATATTAGTTTCTCAGTCAAAGCTGGAGAAATCGTCGGTGTCGCAGGCTTAATGGGCGCTGGCCGAACCGAAATGATGCGGGCGCTGTTTGGCCTCGATCCTCTTGACAAAGGTGAAATCTGGGTTCACGGGAAAAAGGCTGTCATTAAAAAACCAAGTGATGCCGTCAAGCTCGGCATCGGCTTTATCACAGAGGATCGCAAGGATGAAGGACTCATGCTTGATGCATCCATCCGAGAAAACATCGGTTTGCCAAACTTAGATAGCTTCTCTCCAAAAGGGCTGATTGATAAAAAAAATGAACAAGATTTTGTCGACCTGCTCATCAAGAGACTGACGATTAAAACGGCTTCCTCTGAAATCTCTGCCCGGAGGCTTTCTGGTGGAAATCAGCAAAAAGTCGTCATTGCCAAATGGATTGGCATTCAGCCGAAGGTCTTGATTTTAGATGAACCGACAAGAGGTGTTGACGTCGGGGCAAAACGAGAAATCTATCAGTTAATGAACGAGCTGACCGATCGAGGCGTTGCGATTTTGATGGTCTCCTCTGAGCTCCCAGAGGTTATTGGGATGAGCGATCGAGTGCTTGTCATTCATGAAGGAACGATCAACGGAGAATTAGATCAAACAGAAGCTACACAAGAACGAATCATGACACTAGCTACAGGAGGGAAGTAACATGAAACCACTTACTTCAAATGGACGATTTGACCACATCATGCAAAAGCTTGGGCCATTCTTAGGACTCATCATCCTTGTCGCCATTGTTTCTATTTTAAACCCGGCCTTTTTAGAGCCATTAAACATTTTAAACTTACTGAGACAAATCTCCATTAATGCCCTCATTGCCTTTGGGATGACGTTTGTTATTTTAACTGGAGGCATTGATTTGTCTGTCGGTGCGATTCTAGCCCTGTCTAGTGCTTTGACCGCAGGCTTTATCGTTTCTGGCATGGACCCGATTCTAGCCATTATCGTGGGATGTATCATCGGTGCGATCCTTGGGATGGTCAACGGTCTTTTAATCACAAAAGGAAAAATGGCTCCTTTCATTGCCACTCTTGCAACGATGACCATTTTCAGAGGATTGACGCTTGTTTATACAGACGGAAATCCGATTACAGGGCTTGGCTCTAACTATGCATTTCAGTTATTCGGGCGCGGATATTTCTTAGGCATTCCTGTTCCAGCGATCACGATGCTTCTCACCTTTATTGTGCTTTGGGTGCTGCTTCATAAAACGCCTTTCGGCAGAAGAACGTATGCCATCGGCGGGAACGAAAAAGCCGCTCTCATCTCAGGAATAAAAGTACCGCGCGTCAAAATCATGATTTATTCATTAGCAGGTTTCATGTCTGCTTTAGCCGGTGCGATTTTAACCTCCCGTCTAAACTCTGCTCAGCCAACAGCTGGTACGTCCTATGAGCTTGATGCGATTGCTGCCGTTGTTCTTGGCGGGACAAGCCTATCTGGCGGAAGAGGAAGAATTGTCGGCACACTAATCGGGGTGCTGATCATCGGTGTCCTGAACAATGGTATGAACTTACTTGGTGTATCATCATTCTATCAATCTGTTGTGAAAGGGATTGTCATCCTGATTGCAGTCCTACTAGACAGAAAGAAATCTGCTTAAGGAGGCAGCTGCTATGAAAAAATATCTCATTCTCATCCTGACTCTCTCATTGTTCATGCTCTCTGCCTGTTCACTTGAACCGCCAGAGTGGGCCAAGTTATCAAAGGATGGCAAGAAAAAAGACATCAAAATCGGGCTATCAATTTCGACCTTAAATAACCCATTCTTCGTTTCTCTGAAAAACGGCGTGACAAAAGAAGCGAAAAAGCTTGGCATTGAAGTCGTTATTGCAGATGCACAAAATGATTCAGCCAAACAAACCAGTGATGTCGAAGATTTAATTCAGCAAGGGGTCGACGCATTGCTCATCAACCCAGCGGATTCTTCTGCCATATCAACAGCTGTCGAATCAGCGAATGCTTCAGATATACCTGTCATCACATTAGACCGCTCAGCAGAAAGCGGAAAGGTGGAAGCACTTGTTGCATCAGATAACGTCAAAGGCGGCGAAATGGCAGCTGACTTTATGATCGACAAGCTCGGCAAAGGAGCGAAGGTCGCTGAATTAGAAGGTGTGCCAGGAGCTTCCGCCACACGTGAGCGCGGAAAAGGGTTCCATCAAATAGCGGACAAAGATCTAGATGTTACAGCAAAACAAGCCGCTGACTTCGACCGGACAAAAGGATTGAATGTCATGGAAAACCTGCTTCAAGGAAACCCAGACATCCAAGCCGTTTTTGCCCATAATGACGAAATGGCACTTGGCGCACTAGAGGCCATCCAAAGCTCTGGGAAAGACATTCTCGTCGTTGGCTTTGACGGAAACGAAGATGCACTAAACTCGATCAAAGCAGGAAAACTCTCAGCAACGGTCGCACAGCAGCCAGAGCTAATCGGTAAACTGGCCGTTGGCGCTGCAAACGACGTATTAAAAGGGAAGAAAGTACAAAAGAATATCGCCGCTCCGCTAAAACTTGAACAAAAGAAATAAACAAAACCCCCGACAGCCTCGGGGGTTTTTCACATTATTCTGGTCTTTTGAGCACAAATGACGTACCTAAATGAGCGTAATCATTTCCTGCTAAACGTGCGACTGGCTTTAATTCATTAGTAGAAATATATCCTTTTTCCGCATCATAGACAGCCTCATCTAAATGCGCACACACAACCCGGCCAATGATATGATCGACCGTGATCTCTCCTTCATCATTTTGAAAGGTGAGATGTTGTTCTAACTGACATTCAAAGCGAATGCGTGCTTCCTTGATGCCAGGAACTGAAACAACACTGCTGTTTACTTGATGAAGACGGGTTCGATCCAGCTCACTCTCTTCCTGCGGCAAAGTAGCAGCCGTTTCATTAATATCCTGTATGATGTCTTCATCACTGACATGAACAACAAACTCTTTCCTATCTATGATATGCTGCGCCGTATCTTTCATCTCTCCTTGACGTCGTCCGATGGAAACAGCGATGAGCGGCGGGTGTCCACTGATGACATTAAAGAAACTAAATGGTGCGGCATTTACAACATTTTCTTTTGACAGACTTGTAATAAACGCAATCGGTCTTGGAACAATGGAACCAGATAATAATTTATATGCTTCTTTTCGTGACAGCTGATCCATTTGCAATGTAATCACTTCAGGCACGCCTCCTTTTTATGTAACGACATCATACCATACCCATTTTTCTATGCCATTACTCCGGCTCGGTACGATGCAGGATATGATGGACAAGATGAAATAAAGCAGGATTATGATTTTCTCGTCTATAGGAAATGGTCCATTCTGCCAGAAGCTGTTCATCCTCAATCGACCGATACACAACATCTAGGTTAAATAAACGCCGGGTCGATTTTGGAATGACCGCAATGCCGATACCTGCTGTGACAAGTCCAATAACCATTTGATATTCCGCCGCTTCCTGCACGATATTCGGAGAAAACCCATACTTTTCACATAGCAGAATAAAGTGCTGATAAAGAGATGGCCATGATTCCTTTGATAAAGAAATAATGGGTTCATGACGAATATCTTCAATGCTGACAGCTTCTTTTTTCGCCAGTGGATGATTTTTCGGAATTGCAAAAATACATTCACTTTGTTTCATTAAACGACTGACCAGTTCTTCATGCGGTGATGTGGGATGTAAAAATCCAATATCAATCTCCCCATTCAAAAGCGCCCGCAGCTGCTGCGAGACAGAAAGCTGCTTCAATTCAATACTGACTAAGGGATACAGCTCCCTGAATTCACGTACAACTGGCGGCAGAATATCATACGTCGCGGTTCCAACAAAACCAATGATAATCTTCCCAAGCTCCCCTCTTGCTGTATGACGGGCATGATCAACGGCTTTATCAAGCTGATGCAGCACCCCCCGAACCTCATGTAAAAAGACCTTCCCAGCAGCTGTTAACTCCACCACTCGTTTAGACCGGTGAAACAAAGGAAAACCCAATTCTTCCTCAAACTGCTTAATTTGCTGACTAAGTGGAGGCTGTGTCATATTCAACCGTGCGGCCGCTCTGCCGAAATGCAGCTCCTCCGCTACTGTGACAAAATACTGCAAATGTCTCAGTTCCATCCTTTCACTCCTCGCACACTTATTCGTAAAACATATCAAAACCACGTTAAACATATATTGGAAATTTTATTTTATGAAATGTATAGTAAATCATATCATGAAAATATATTTTCATAAAAAATTTTACTTGCCGAAAGGAGTGCGGGGTATATGAATTCTCTAGCACAACCCCTAACAAAACGAGGAGCAGAGTTGATTGTCGATACGCTGATTGCTCAAGGTGTGACCCATGTTTTTGCGATTCCAGGTGCAAAAATTGACGCGGTATTCGATGTATTGAAAGACAGAGGTCCAAAGCTTGTTCTATGCAGACACGAACAAAATGCGGCCTTTATGGCTGCTGCTGTCGGTCGTTTAACTGGCAAGCCAGGCGTTTGTCTCGTCACATCAGGTCCTGGTGCATCTAATTTAGCAACAGGTCTATTAACAGCAAATACTGAAGGTGACCCTGTTGTCGCAATCGCTGGAAACGTCATTCGTGCGGATCGGCTGAAACGAACACATCAATCACTCGACAATGCGTCATTATTCAAACCAGTGACAAAATATAGCGTTGAAGTACAAGACGTAAGCAATATACCAGAAGCATTAACTAATGCTTTTCGCGCGGCACAAAGAGGTCAAGCTGGAGCAGCATTTATCAGCTTTCCACAAGATGTCGTGACAGAACACACCACACAAACACCAGTGTCTGCTCATCCTTCTCCAGAACTAGGTCCTGCACCGGATGCTCTCATCAGTTCGGCCATCGCCAAAATTCAAAATGCACACTTACCTGTGGCAATTGTGGGAATGAAAGCTAGTCGTCCAGCTGCTGCAAACGCCACAAGAAAATTATTAAAAACACTTGGTATACCATTTGTCGAAACGTACCAGGGAGCCGGCGTTCTCTCAAGAGAGCTCGAGTCTCAATATGTGGGTAGAATCGGCTTATTCCGTAATCAGCCGGGAGATCTTCTCATTGAGCAAGCAGATGTCATTTTGACCATCGGCTTTGATCCGATCGAATATGATCCGAAGCATTGGAATATCAAGCCGCAGCAGCGCCAGATCATCCATGTTGATGACATGCAGGCGGATATTGACCATTTTTATGAACCAACGCTTGAGCTTGTTGGCAATATATCTGAAACCGCCCAACACTTAGCACATGACAGTGTTCCACTTTCACTATGCAAAGAGAAAATAGAGCTCGTCACTCATGTACAGGAACTATTAAACGATATCGAAAAAGCACCAGAAAGAGAAAGTCATCTGTCTCACCCGCTGGATGTCATTCATACATTGAGACACCTGATTCCTGATGACACGAAGGTCACGTGTGACATCGGATCTCACGCGATTTGGATGTCCCGCCACTTCCGCGTCTATGAACCGAACACATTCCTAGTGAGTAACGGAATGCAAACACTCGGCGTGGCATTACCATGGGCAATTGCTGCCTCTATTTTGAATCCAGATGAGAAAATTATTTCTGTCTCAGGTGATGGCGGTTTTCTCTTCTCTGCAATGGAGTTAGAAACAGCCGTCCGCATGAAAACAAACCTTGTTCATCTCGTTTGGAATGACAGCACATATGATATGGTGGCGTTCCAGCAAGAAATGAAATATAAACGCACGTCCTGCGTTGAATTCGGACAGATCGACTTAGTGAAATATGCGGAAAGCTTTGGAGCGACTGGGTTACGTGTAAACTCACCTGAAGAGCTTTCAACCGTCCTTCAAAAGGGTATAGACATAGAAGGACCTGTCATTATTGACATACCGATTGATTATCAAGACAACCCAGACCTCGCCAGTCAAAAATGGCCAGAAGTTTTTCGCGAAACACACACATTGAACGTCAGATAACATCAAAGGAGTGAGCGGATATGGGTATGATGCACCCAATGAATCAACACAGCGACACAAGACAGCATGACAAACAGCAAGAGGTCTATCAAGTATCGACGATGACCTCCCTGCTGGAAGCCGTATACGATGGAGATTTCTCCCTCGCGCATATTCCTGAACACGGTGATTTCGGCATTGGCACATTCAATCAATTAGATGGAGAGCTGATCGGCTTTGACGGCGCATTTTATCGACTGCGCTCGGATGGAACAGCGACACCGGTAACAGATCAAGATTATTCACCATTCTGCTCTCTAGCATTCTTTGAAACGGATATCGTTCATCGAATTGATGCACCAATGACTTCCAAAGAGCTAGAAGAAGAAATTGACCGCATTTTACCAAGTAAAAATGTTTTTTATGCGATCCGCATTGATGGATCATTCAAAAAGGTTCAAACCCGAACGGTCGAAAAACAGGAAAAACCTTACGTTCCAATGGTGGAAGCAGTTAAGTCCCAGCCTATTTTCGATTTTGAGGATATTCATGGAACGATCGCAGGGTTCCGTACACCGCAGTACGCACATGGCATTGCGGTGAGTGGATATCACCTTCACTTTATTGATGATGATCGGCGTGTCGGCGGGCACGTATTTGATTACACCGTTAATCAAGTCACCATTCGAATCTCTCAAAAACGTCATATGAATTTACACCTGCCAAATACGCAGGATTTCTTCCAAGCTGACCTTGATCGAGCTGACCTTGCACAGCAAATAGCCAGTGCGGAAAGCAGCCCAGATAAATAAGATGAAGACACCCCGGTGATACCGGGGTGTTCAGCGTGTAGACAAACCCTCGCATTCGGTGTCAGTCCTGCGTTCCGGTGCTCACGAATGTCAAATTCGCTCCGCTCCGGTACTCGTCCTTCCTAGACTTCAAGGGTTTTCATATCACGCTGAAAAGAAGACAAAGGGCTAAAATAAAGATCATTTTAGCCCTTTGTCAACAATCTGGACACCCCGGTCATACCGGGGTGTTTTTTATACATATCGACTGTTTATCAAACATAACGATTTCATTTCGTTTGTAAATTGAAATTCAATCATTCTATTCGTAATAGAATATGATAGAATATCAACAGAAGAAAGGTGGTCATACGGTGTCAAACGATTATAGCATTCCAGACTTAACAATAGATGAAAGAGATAAACAAATTTTATCCCTATTACACGAGGACGGGCGTATGTCCTATACAGATCTCGGGAAACAAGTCGGTCTTTCACGTGTTGCCGTGCAAGCCCGAATTCAGCAGCTCATTGAAGCAGGTGTCATTGAACGATTCACCGCTGTGATTAACCCCGCGAAGATCGGCATTCATGTTTCTGTCTTCTTTAATGTAGAGGTTGAGCCGAAATTTTTAGAAACGGTAGCCCTTCAGCTTGAGCAGGAAACAGCTGTCACAAGCCTTTACCATATGACAGGACCAAGCAAGCTGCATATGCATGGCATTTTTCAAAATGAACAGGAAATGGAGACATTCCTAACAAAGAAGCTATATCCGCTTGAAGGCGTCGTCAGTGTCGACTGCCAGATGCTCATTAAACGATACAAAAGCCGAATGGGCATGAAATTGTAGACAGGAGTTGAACCATTTGCAATCATATATCGAACTCATCATCGCAATGGTACGAACCGGTTTTCTCGGCTTTGGCGGAGGTCCTTCCGTGATACCGCTCATTCGTCATGAAGCGGTGGTGAAATATCAATGGATCAATGATGACGAATTTGGAGAAACACTCGCCATCGCCAATGCATTACCCGGTCCAATCGCCACTAAGATGTCGGCATACCTCGGCTATCGATTAAAAGGGGCATGCGGCGCAATTGTCGCAACAGCTGCTCATATTTTACCGACATGTCTCGCCATGGTGGCACTTGTCACACTTGTCAGTGTCTTAAGCTCCTCACAAATCATTCAAAATATGATTGGCGCTGTGACACCAGTCATTGCCGTTCTATTAGGCATCATGGCATATGAATTTGCGCAAAAAACGCTAAAAGGCTTCGGGATGATCTTCGGTGTCACTCTGTTCCTTCTTGCATTTATCGGCCTTCAGGTGCTATCCATTCATCCAGGAATCATTGTCATCATCTTTTTATGCTATGGCGCCTTTCATTTCAAACTGAAACATCACTGGAATCGAACAAATAAAGAGAAAGGAGTGTCTTCATGATGCTGATTCTCTTTTTATTCTGGGCATTCTTCTTGTCCAACCTGTTAGGCTATGGCGGAGGCCCTGCATCGATCCCGCTCAATTATGAAGAAATCGTCAATCATTTTCATTGGATGACGAACGAAGGATTCTCCAATATGCTTGCTTTAGCCAATGCACTTCCAGGACCAATCGCTACGAAAATTGCGGCATATGTGGGCTATGATGTCATGGGCTGGCCAGGCTTTATCGTAGCACTGCTTGCAACTGTACTTCCCTCCGCTGTTGGATTGATTTTATTGCTAAAGCTCATTGACCGCTTTCGCCAATCTACTGTCGTAAAAGGCATGACCTTATCCGTACAGCCTGTCATTGCCATGATGATGCTTTTATTAACATGGGAAATCGGTGGAGATGCAGTGAAAGCCATTGGCTGGACTCAATCGCTCGCCATTGCTGCCATCTCATTTTTCTTTATGACCAAATTCAAGATGCACCCTGCCTTTCTCATTGTGGCTGCATTTTTATATGGCGGATTCATTCTTCCGCATTAACGTTAAAAACCGATAACATCATCTGTTATCGGTTCAGCGTGTAGACAAACCCTCGCATTCGTTGTCAGGTCTGCGCGCCGGTGCTCACGAATGTCAAATTCGCTCCGCTCCGGTGCTCGTCCTTCCTAGACTTCAAAGGTTTTCTATCACGCTGAAAAGAAGACAAAGGGCTAAAATAAAAATCATTTTAGCCCTTTGTCAACAATCTGAACCGATAACATCATCTGTTATCGGTTTTCTTTTACATATAAATAGGAGAGACCGGCCTGCGTCCAATAGAATGATATTCGACCCCTGCTCGTTCTGCTGCTTCAAGCGTATGGCAGTTTCGACCATCAAAAATGAGCGGCTGGCTCATCCATTCCTTATAGGCCGAGAGCGGAAAAGCCTGTATATCCGCCCACTCTGTTAATATACAGACCGCATTGGCATCCTTTATCGCTTCTTCAATGGTATGAGCAAAAAAGACTTGATCAGGCAGTTCACGGGTTGCCTTGCGAGCGGCAACAGGATCATAGGCCACCAGCTCCGCGCCTAATTGATGGAGCTCATGAGCGATCGGGATCGATGGCGCCTCCCTCATATCATCTGTATTTGGCTTAAAGGACAGACCAAGAAGTGCGATTCGCTTCCCTTCTAGATTAACCCCCAGCCGCTCCTGAATACTTCGGATAAAACTGGCTTTCTGCTCATTGTTTACTTTGATCACAGCCTTTAACAGCTCAAAATCATGGGACACATGCCCTGCGATTTGGACAAGTGCATTTGTATCCTTTGGAAAACAGGAACCTCCGTAGCCAATGCCCGCCCTGAGAAACGAAGAACCGATCCGCTGATCAAGCCCCATTCCCTGTGCCACCCATTCAACATCAGCACCTGTTTTTTCACAAATCAAGGCAATTTCATTCATAAAGCTGATTTTTGTCGCTAGAAAAGCATTTGATGCGTACTTGATCATTTCTGCACTTTTACGATCTGTTTTCACAACTGGAAGGTGAAAATCAGCATACATGCCCTCTAGCTGGTCTAATACGCCTTTTGTTTCAGCCCCAATCACAAGCCGATCCGCTCTCAATGTATCCGAAATGGCGGACCCTTCTCGTAAAAATTCTGGATTAGATGCGATAGATAACGGCTCATTCCGCCCTAATTCTTGATGAATCAAACGATCGAGTTGATCACCCGTTCCTACAGGCACCGTACTTTTCACCACAAGCACCGCACCCGGCTTCGCTTTTATGCCCATCTCTTTTGCAGCCTGAAACACATACTGCAAATCGGCTTGACCGTCTGCCTGCTGCGGGGTACCGACGGCAATCATTAACACATCAGCCCGCGGGTAGGCTGCCGCTCCATTGACATGAAAATGAATTCGTCCTTGCTCAAGATTCCGTTTCAGCAGCTCTTTTAATCCGGGTTCATACATCGGAGGATTTCCCTGCTTCAGCTGCATGACCTTTTTGCTGTCAATATCAATACACGTCACATCATGTCCTGCCTCCGCTAAACACACCCCCGTGACAAGCCCCACATACCCACAGCCTGCAATCGCAATATTCATGACACCATCAGCTCCCCATACTCCTTATGCTTGTAATGTCATCGTATGCCGGGAGTTTTCTTTCCATTCATAAAAGCATACAAAAACCCCCTGCCGCAACTAGCAGGGGGTCACCTTTATGAAACAAGACCATTTCGAATATGAGCAATCAGATTTTCAAGCATTTCTTTTGTTGTGACATCATTTGAATTTTCACCAATATCATGAGCGTACATCAAAATCTTTAAAAACTCTTCTTGATTTAAACCCTTATTATCCATGTCTGTATCCTTTCGATTCCACTAATTTCATTATTATATGCTGTATGGTTGGTTTATGCAATACTCTAATACATCATTCGACAGCTTTTGAAATTTATGACCATTTTCATGAAAAACTTTTTTATAAATCACCATTGAGCTATAATAAAAGAATTGGAATCTTTTACTTGGTTAGGAGCGGATCAAATGCTTCAGCACAACTTCAACGAAGAAGAAATCAAACAAACAGCCGAACAGATCAAAGAACTTCTTCCTGCGACAGATGAAAACAAACAACTCATCAAAAAAACATTGATTACTTATAGACAGGACAGCGTATATCGTCTCAAGCAAGAGTCTGATACCGAATGGTCAGCTTATGTACATGATGTCGTGGCAGCAAGAGTCCACCTTCATGTGCTGTTTCCAGTGAGAAGCAGCTGCTCATGTCCAGCTGAAGGACTTTGTAAACACATCCTCGCTGTCTTCTTTTCGCTATACGCTCAAGTAGAGAGTGTGACCGGCTTTACAGAAAATTGGTCAGAACAGGATGAGTTACAGCGCAGCAAAGAATTGATTCGACAGCACTTCCAAGTGAAGCGCCCAGACGAACAATCACTCCAAAGCTGGCTGACTTTTTTCCAGGAGGAATTTAATCTCTGGCTAAAACGGACACCGAAGCATCAGCAAACACCACAACATTTGTATTACGGCTATTTATCGATCCTGAAAAAACACGCACCCACTTCACCTGAATTCAAGAGTTTGTATGCGATTCATACGTCCATTGATGTGTGGTTACGGCTCCATGAGCTTATTGACCTCGGCCGGCTTGATGCCGAAAAGGACTTTTATTCCATGAATCCATATGTAGAACAGCTCATGAACACCATTTTTGATTCAGTGGATCATTTGAAAACATACGCCCTTTCCTTTTCCCTCGATCCGTTTCTTGAAAACACACCAACTGCCGTTCGGACACTTCTTCAAATAAGCGGACCTTTCCAGCATGAACGAGTAGCGGTCTTTATGGAGATTTGGGGAACCATATTAAATAGAGGGAAATGGGTCAAAAAAGAAACAGAATTACTCAAGAACGCTCAGCAGCAAGAACAAACGGTTGAACGTACCATCGGGCTCATGCACATGGATTATTTGCTCAAAGAAGACGAAAGGCTCTTTCAGCAATTACAGCTGCTCAATGCACATATACTGCCAAATGTGCTCAATTGGCTGAAGGATCTCACCAACCGCAAGGACTGGAAACGACTCAAGCTTTGGTATAACGAGATCTCCTATGTATTAGAAGAATATTGCCAGCTGGATCTTTCCTACAGAGAACTGCGAGGAGCCGTCAGTGATTTCTTCTTTTATTTAGATGCGTACTTTAAGCAGACGAAGGATCATCATTTATATGAACGCTACCTCCAAATCTGCATGCCCTATGCTTTTACTGAATATAGTCAGCTTTTATATGCACAGCAGCGCTATGCAGAATGGATTGAGATTCACAGCCTTGTTGGTTTCTCCATCAGTGAATTGGAAAAGGAACTGATCAAACAGATTGCAAAAGAGGAGCCTGAAGCGCTCATTCCATCGTACCACCGTGAAATCTCACTGCTGCTCGATCAAAAGAATCGAAATGCCTATCGAGAGTCTGTGAAAATGCTCAAAAAACTGCGTACGCTTTATCATAAAACGAAAAAAACCGCGATTTGGGAAAGATATGTGAAGCAGCTGCAAGATTCAACGAAACGGCTGCGTGCGTTCCAAGAGGAAATGAAGAAAGGAAAATTAATTGATGACACGCCATAAACAAATTGTCATTCATGCAGAACAAACAGAAGATTTCTCTTTCACCATTTCAGCGCAAGCAGAGGACGGACACCCTGTTCCGCTTAATGAAATGAAGAGACAGCTTTTCCAATGGCACGAATCTTCTTTTTACGGAACGTTCTTAGAAGATGTGAGCTTTATTGGCACACCTGCCTTCCTGTTAAGCCCTTGGATGACCGTTGAACTGCTAGGAAAAAATTCATTTAATACCTTTAGTCACGTGACATTAACGGATGAAACCGAGCCGCTTATGAAAACAGCCTCTACCATTTACGAATTCATTGAGGATGAAGATTTCGTTCCCGATTACGAGGCATGGACAGAAGGTGTACTTCGGTTTAAAGACAAAGAAGGCCTATTAGATGGCTATACGGCTGATTGGTTTTCCTTTGCTGTACAGGATTACATTCAATATGATGATGCCCTGCAGCACAAATGGAACCGCATGACTGCACAATCGCCTGCCCTCTCATCCTTTCAAGGACATTTTTTAGATGAGCAGGATTTTTTGGAGACGATTGGCTGGATCGATGATGAGACGCCTTTCACTGTCGGCTTGCGCTTAAATGAGCCAGAATACGACGGGGATGATTGGAAAATCGAATTGTTTTTACGTGATAAGAAAAACAGCGATCTTCACTTCTTTGAAGGCATCCGTTCATTAAAAAAATCTTGGCGTCCGTATGAAGAAAAAATCACAAGAGAGCTGGAGCGATTCAGTCAAATTGTCCCCTGGCTCTCTTTCACATCTGGCACGACGCTCATGTCAGAAGAAGAAGCATGGCTCTTCCTATCTGAAGCAAGTGAAACACTTGTGAATATGGGCATTGAGATCCTGCTCCCATCATGGTGGCAAATCGTAAAGGAAAGCACGATGATGCTAAAAGCAAGAATTTCCTCAACACCACGAGGCGAATCGCATGTCGGAATGGATGCCTTAATGGACTTTAATTGGCGCTTTGCGACTAACGGCATCGAGCTGACAGAAGATGAGTTCAACGAGCTTGTCCAAAGTAAACGGCGCCTTGTCAATATTCGCGGGCAATGGATAAAAATAGATCCGACCTTCATCCAGCAAATGAAAAAATGGATGGAGCGTGCCGAAAATGAAGGGCTGCACATGTCTGATATCTTGTCACGTGAACTGGCAGATCAAGAGGCATCCTCTGAAGCCATCCCAGAGCTTTTAGATAGTTCGTCATTTGCCCATATTCAATTTGAACTTTCATCTCAATTAAGAGGGCTGGTCCATCAGTTAAATGATGCACATGAGCTGCCTTCTTACGAAATGAGTGAGTCCTTTAAAGGCACACTGCGTCCGTATCAGCAGCACGGTGTGAACTGGCTTTTATTTTTAAGATCTCATGGGTTCGGGGCTTGTTTAGCAGATGATATGGGACTTGGAAAAACGATTCAAATGATCGCGTATTTCACCTATTTGAAGGAGCAGCAGCAAACGACCGCTCCATCTCTCATCATTGCGCCGACCTCTGTTTTAGGAAACTGGCAACGAGAGCTTGAAACATTTGCACCACATTTGAGTGTCGCCTTGCATTACGGGCCATCACGTCCACAAGGGGGTAACTTTACAAAAGCATACGAGTCAACAGATATTGTCCTGACGTCTTACGGGCTCTCACATTCTGATCGTGATGAATTAACATCAGCAAAGTGGAATACCATTTGTTTAGACGAAGCCCAGAACATCAAGAATGCCCATACGAAACAATCGAGAGCGATCAGGCAATTAAAAGGGCTGCATCACATTGCCCTCAGCGGAACACCAATGGAGAACCGCTTGACGGAGCTTTGGTCCATTTTCGACTTCGTCAACAAAGGGTATCTCGGCAGCCTGACCAGCTTTCATAAGAAATTCGTTCTTCCGATTGAAAAAGATCGTGAAGAAAAAAGAATTGAACAGCTGCAGCAGCTGATCAAGCCTTTCTTATTAAGACGAACAAAACAAGATGAAGAGGTCGCTCTGAATCTGCCTGAGAAACTAGAAGAAAAAGAATTCATCCCACTATCCGCTGAGCAGGCTTCTTTATATGAGCAGCTCGTCAAGGATACATTTGAACATATGGCTTCATTAACAGGGATGCAGCGGAAAGCCATTATTTTAAGTATGCTCGGCAGACTCAAACAGATTTGCGATCACCCTGCTCTCTATTTAAAAGAAAGCGGGACAGATGTGAAGCTGCTGAAACGTTCATTAAAAATGGATAAATTAGCAGAGCTGTTAAAAGCGATACATGAACAAGGAGAAAGCTGCCTCATCTTTACGCAATATATTGACATGGGCAACATGATCAAGCAGCTAGCGGAGAAGATGTTTGGAGAACCTGTTCAATTTTTAAATGGCAGCTTATCAAAACAGGAGCGGGACAAAATGGTGGAACGCTTCCAGAAGAAAGAGTTCAACATCTTAATTCTTTCTTTAAAAGCAGGAGGAACAGGACTTAACTTAACCGCCGCAAATCATGTCATTCACTACGATAGATGGTGGAATCCTGCTGTAGAAAACCAAGCGACAGACCGTGCTTATCGTATAGGACAAAAACGCTTTGTTCACGTCCATAAGATGATTACAACCGGCACGATCGAGGAGAAAATCGATCAAATGCTTGAAACAAAACAAACATTAAATGATCAAATTATCCAAAGTGAAAGCTGGATTACAGAGCTATCGACGAACGAACTAGAAGATTTATTCACATTAAGTGCGGCAGCTCAATCATCTTAATCACAGCAAAAGAGGACTTTTCTCAAGCTTGATGAAAAGTCCTCTTTTTTAATTTCATATTCAATGATAGAAGATTGTTAAATTTGCAGCTTTTTCAATGCAGATTTCACGTTCATATACGTATTCAAATCACGGAAGTCCTCTTTCATTTCTCCCATTTTCATCGCAAGATTTGGTTTAATTCCTGTCACAATCAGTTCAGTGCCAGTCATTAAAATCAAATCGTTCAGCTTAAAGATCGCATCTGCCACAAACGAATCCACCTCTAATAAACCAGACAGATCCACAATAAAATAATCATCCTTGGATTGAGAGATATAGGTGGAGACCGTTGAGATGATTTTATCAAATCTTGGCGCTGTTAACGTACCAATGATCGGTAACACAGAGATACCATCCTTCACCGGAACAATAGGGACAGAAATATTGAGCACTTCATCAATCGATTGCTCAAGAAGCTCCTGCTGTTCCTTCTCTTTCGTGACATCTTTTTGCAAACCAACGAAATAAAGACGTTTTCCTTCATTCTCATCAATCCAAAGAGGAGCCACACTTAACTCGTTCCAAAACATTTGTCCAGATTTTTTGTGATTTTTCAGCTGAACAGTGACAGCCTCTTTGTTCTCAATGGCTGTTCTAATTTGCTTTAAAGCGATTTGCTCAGTTTCATCTCCTTGAAGGAAACGACAATTCTTCCCTAGTACTTCCGCTTCTTGATAGCCTGTCATATCTAAAAAGCCCTTGTTCACATATATTAAAGGATTATCAGGTAAAGACGGGTCCGTCACCGTCAGGCCAACCTGAGTATAGTCTAAAGCTTCCTTGATTAAATGAAGATTTTCGGACTTATAAGATTCCAGCGCCATTCGTTTACTCTCCTTAATTTCCTTACAAGCGGGTTATATTCATAATTAAATTATATGATGTTCCACAGCCGGTGTAAATAGAAGTAGTTCTGAATTCCTCTTTTGTAGAATGTGCTTTATCCTATATGATTTATACCAATACATCTGATTCGTCTATTTCAAAAGGTGTCGAATCATATGCGCCACACCATGTTCATCATTTGTTAACGTGATCTGATCAGCTATTTCTTTTATATCCTTTCTTGCATTACCCATCGCAACCCCAACACCAGCTACTTGAAGCATCGATTCGTCATTTAAACTGTCTCCTACAGCTGCTGTCTGGCTTAAAGGAATACCAAGCCTTTCTGCCAGCCTTGTTAATGCCTGCCCTTTAGACGCATCCTTTGAACCAATCTCAAAGTTATGATCAGCCGAACTGACCAATGTTAAATCTGAATCATGTCCAAATGTATCCCATCCGGCTTTCAGTCTGTCTTGAAAGAAAGAGAAGCCTAAAATGTTGTAAAATGAAAGCTTTTGATCCTCACGAAACAATTCTTCATATGTATCAATATAGGCAAAACCCGACTGGCTGTATTGAACTTCTGCCGCTTGCTTTAGAACACTTTGATCCGTTTCTGGATTTGCACTTTTTAAACGATCCATTTCGATCGCAAGAAGCTCTCTGCCGCGATTCGGTGTGAAAATGGCCTCATTCGTAAAGACTTCATAGTAATATTCACGTTCCTCAAGCCAGGATAATATGTGTTTGGCCTTTTCTTCTTGTAAAGCAGCTGAGTGATACACTTGTCCACTTGGATCATGAATCACAGCTCCATTCGCACTAATCACCCACGTATTCATACCAAGCTGATCAAAAATAGACTTCACATCAAAATACGCTCTTCCTGTTGAAACGACAACCTCAATCCCGTTCACTGCTGCTTCCTTTAATGCCTGCTCGTTTTCCTGACTCACTTTGTGTTCACTGTTCAATAAAGTACCGTCTAAATCCGTTGCGATTAATTGAATGTTTGTCATCGTTCTCTCCTTTTTTGTCTGCATTTTCAATTGACATACCGTTGATCAAATCCATCATCATTATGAAATGAGTATCCACTATTTGCAAGGGATGATCGGCTTATCAGTGAATAAAAGGGTACCCGGCCATGAAACATGACCGGATACACATAAGGGGATTATAGGGGACACATGACCTATACAAAGAAGCATCGGTTCTATTACGCAGTGTTCATTTGCACTAGGCAACGTCTATCAGCTTTAGCTAGAGGGGGGCTATTAGATGCTAGACGTTGACCTTTTGATTTAAGACTGGCCTCCTTTCCTTTCAACTACCCCTAGTCTACTGGGAAAGGTCGTATGTGACAAAACATGAAAATGACAAAATCGCCCTTCAAATTCTCTATTCCCTCTTTAATTTTTGTTTTTTACTGCTTGAGTATAAAACATCATCTTGTTTTGTTTGACGAAATACTTATTTTTCATAAATTGATAAAAAATATCTGAGTGAATCCAATTACTAGAAGGCATGTGAATATAATCAGATCCGTCCCACGCAAACCAATAAAAACAAAGCCGCCCGTCATGAATCGACAATTGAAATTCAAAGCAGTCCATTTGATCCTCTGTGACGTATTGAAAAGTGAGAGACTCGCCTTCTTCCATGTACACATCACAAAATGAAAGAATGTCTCCCCATGAATATATTCGCATATTGCTTTTTTCCTTCTCCTCACCAATATGTATGTTTCGCAGTTGATAGGACTCCATAAAACATCTCCTTTCACTTATATGCAGCTAGTTCTGAGTAGGCAGCGGTTTCATTTATACAGATGTTGTATGCTATAATGATACTTACGAATAATGAACGCTTGTGAGGTGATAAATATGAAAACCTTTAGGCTGATTGATCTCAAAATCGAACTTGATCCAACGCAAGATAAAATATCCAGCATTCCCCTTCGTGACGGTTTAATCATTAATAAAGAAGACGGTGAAAATCACTGGATGATTGAGGCACTCATTCCAAAGAAGCATAGACAAGTGTTTGAGGTGCTCTTTCAGCAGCACACAGAAGTGAAGATTCTCGTGACGATCACAAAAGAAAACAACCGCCCTGTTCATCTATCTGTCCAAGTGAAAAACATCGTTGCCTTAGAAGAAAACATTTCTGTGTTACTCGATGGTAAAATGATTACAAATCGTTATAGAACAGAAACCGAAGAAGTATTAAAAGACCTCGTCAAAGAGGGGCTTTCAGGAGAAAAACTGCTGGATGCTTTTAAACAAAACACATAAAAAAGAGCGGGATCAGCCGCTCTCAGATTGTTGACAAAGGGCTAAAATGAACTTTATTTTAGCCCTTTATTTCTTTTCAGCGTGTTAGAAAGCCCTTGAAGTCTAGGAAGGGCGAGTACCGGAGCGAAGCGAATGAACGATTCGTGAGCACCGGCACTCAGGACTCCGGGCGAATGCGAGGGTTTGTCTACACGCTGAGAGCGGGGTTAGCCGCTCTTTTTCTATTGCACATCTTTAGATTGGCTTTGATTTTTCAATAGATCTCTAATTTCAGTTAGTAAAACTTCTGTTTGATCTGGTGTTTCCACAGCCTCTTCTTCCTCTACCTTTTTCCGTTTTAACTTATTCAAATAACGAATAAAGATAAAAATGGAAAACGAGATAATCAAGAAATCTACCACAGTTTGAATGAAGTTACCATACAAAATTTGAGCATCTCCGATTTTAATGGCTAAATCGCTAAAATCATGCCCCCCAATAATAATACCGACAAGCGGCATGATCAAATCATTCACAAGAGAAGTGACAATTTTGCCAAATGCTCCCCCAATGATGACACCTACAGCCAAGTCAATGACATTCCCCTTGACTGCAAACTCTCTAAATTCTTTCAGCATCCTTTATCACCTTCATCTTTTTTTGTCTAATATGACGTTTTTTTGTCAAAAATGCAAGTCCTGATCCTTTCAGACTGAGCTTCCCCATATAAAAAGCGGTTCATGCAAGATGAACCGCCAGGCAAATCATGATACTTTAGGACCGATAGAAAATGTAAGTTCTGCTTCACATGCAACTTCGCCATCTACTGTAGCTACCGCTTTTCCTTTTGCGACAGGACCACGGAGACGCGTCACTTCAACCTCTAAACGAAGCTGATCACCAGGCCTGACCTGTCTTTTGAATCGGCAGCCGTCAATCCCTGCGAATAGACCAATCTTCCCTTTGTTTTCTTCTTTGCCTAACATAATCACCCCAAAAACCTGTGCGAGTGCTTCCACAATAAGTACACCCGGCATGACTGGGTATCCTGGGAAATGACCGTTAAAGAATTCTTCATTGACTGTGACATTTTTAATCCCAACCGCTTTTTTCTCACCTTCAACCTCTAAAATACGGTCGACCAATAAGAATGGGTAACGGTGTGGAATAATCTCTTGAATTTGCTGAGCATCAAGCATATCTTGATCTCTCCTTCTTTTCTATATGGCTGATCTTCATTTGATTCCTATCAAAGTATATTATGAATGCTGTCATTTTTCAATGTCCACTCCACATTTATGGTAAAAAATAGAATCTATCATTACCAATTGTCATCAAATATAATCCACACTACACTCATTGTTTTTTCACAAATATGGTAATATATATTACATCATTGATTGAATAAGAGGGTAAAAATGAATTTTATGAGCGATAAATCCATTAAAAAACTTCTCCACTCGTGGTATACAATGCTAAAGCATCGACATTTTTCGAAGGCTGAAGATATCAAAACAACTCTATCAAAACATAAACGTAAATTATCAAAGAAACCGAGGCTTTATTTGCATTATCAACTCATGCTATTCCGTCATCAGCTCTGGATGAATCAGACAGAGGACTTAGAAAAACTCAAACATGAACTGATGCTCCATAAGGATCAAATGAACGAAGAACTGCAATATTATTTTTACTTCTTTCTCGGACTATACGAATCTTTAAACAGCGATCAAAATGATGCCATTCATTATCTTGAAAAGGCAGAAGGACGCCTTCCCTTACTAAACGATGAGCTCGAGGAAGCAGAATTCCATTTTCGTACAAGTGGTATTTATTATAACAACCGCTACTCATTGTTATCGATTCGTCATATTCAAAAAGCCATGGACATCTTTGCCAAGCACGGGGATATCCATAGCATTTATCGTTGTAAAATTGTGCTCGCACTTAACTTTAGCGACCAAAAAAAATATGAGGAAGCAGAAGCTATTTTCATTGAGATTATCGAATACGTGAAAATGATTGATGACCAAGAACTGCTCGGAATCGTTTATTATGATGCTGGTTTTATTCAATCGAGACAAAACCGTCATAAGGTAGCACTAGAATACTTTAAAAAAGCGCTTTGTCTCCCAGCATACCGGAAGTCCGCACACTCCTACGTATCGTGTCTCTACGAAACTGTGCGTTCCTGTTTTAAAGAAAATTTAACCGATGAAGGAATGAAATATATACAAAAAGGGCTAAAAGAAGCGGTTGCTTCTCAGTTTGATATATTAAGAATCAAGTTCCAAATCCTATTCCTTCTCTACAGCGAAACGCCCAAAGCAGATGAGCAGATTGCCACGCTCGTCACATGTCTTGAACGAAAAGAAGCCTGGATTGATCTTGAGGATCTACTTGCAGATGTCTCAGATTTTTATAAAAAAAAGGGCGACTTTGAGCGAGCCGCCTTTTTTATCATGAGAGGCTGACTTCAGCCTGCTGATTATCTAATCGTATTCACTAATCCCAGCATCTGATCACCCATCGTAATGGTTCTTGAGTTCATCTGATATGAGCGCTGTGTTGTCATTAAATCAGTTAATTCTTTAGACATGTCCACATTCGAGGTTTCAAGTGCACCTTGCTGAAGCTGAATCGCTTGTCGGTTTGCTCCATTCAGTGCCGTTAAAGCGCCTTGATAGTTGCCGTCTACTGAGAACAAATTATCTCCTTCAGAGATGAGTGCTGAAGAATTATTGACTTGTACAACCCCAAGATCCACCTGCTGATTCGGTTGATTATCTCTAGAAATAGCCGTGAGCCGTCCATTTTTATCAATGGAAATATCACGAAAATTCGCATTTAAGACGATCGCATTTCCGTTTTCATCAAGAATCGGATGGCCTTCACTTGTAACCAGCTGAACTTGGTTACGGTTATTGCCTGGCTGTAAGTAAAGAGAACCATCTCTTGTATAACGGATATTACCGCCGGCATTGACCTGCAAATACTGCGATGGCGCCCCAAACGCAACATCAAGGTCACGCCCTGTTTCTTTAATAGACCCTTGCAATGAGTTAATGGACGCATTGACCATTGTACCTGTTCCCAGTCTTAGTCCAGCAGGTGTCAGACGACTGTTTGCCACCTGCTCATTTTTTTCATCTACTTGATTAAACTGCTGTCTGACCAGCTCTGAGAAACGGGTGTTTTTCGCGCGATACCCTGTTGTTTCACTGTTCGCGATGTTATGACTGATGATATCAAGCTGCTTTTGTACCTCGTTCATCGACACAGCTGCATTAATCATTGTTCTGAGCATAAGAATCCTCCTTTCCCTTTCATTTCTTGATTAGTACACTCTTCCGATTTCATTCACTGCTTTTTCTAAGCTTTTGTCATACGCCTGAACCACTTTTTGATTTGTTTCAAATGCTCGATAGGCTGTTGTCATTTCTGTATATGATTTCGTCACATCCACGTTCGACAGCTCCGATACACCTTGGCTTAACGAATAGGACATTTGACCGTTATTTACTGCACTTGGCAGGGGCTGGTTATCAGCCGTACGGTATAAATCATTTCCTTCACGCGCAAGATTTCTTGTGTCCATTGCGACACGTACATCGATTTGCCCGAGATTTTGTCCATTTTCACTCACAGTTCCATCTGCATTCACTTTGAAATTCTCACTCTGAACCGTAATCGGCTGACCCGTCACTGAAAGAAGGGCACGGCCACCAATGGTCAATTGATTTTGTGCGTTCAATGTAATGGAACTACTTTTCGTATAACGAACGCCTTCTGGTGTGTTGACGGCATAAAACAGCGCTGATTTTTGATTTGTCTCTGGGTTGATTGGCACATTATTTTCTACTAGTGCGACATCTGTTGTTTGATCCGTTGTTTTTAATGTTCCTTGTGTAAATTGAGGGATCAGTTCCTGCATATATGTCCCAGTATTAATTCCACCAATCGGCGTTTGCTGCGGGACATTAAAGCCTTTACCTGAGGATGTTTGGAAGCGACCTGATTCCATTCGGCTCAGCAGCATTTCTGGAAACGCCCGCATTGCCCCTTCATCAGCTTTATACCCTGGTGTATTCGCATTTGCGATATTATTTGAAAGCATTTCTGTCCGCCGCTCTTGAGCGATCATAGCAGATGTTGCGGTGTATAGTCCTTTTAACACGTGCTCACCTCATTAAGATTCTTTCACATGACCTCAACACAATCTTCTATGAAATATATCGGCATATTTGCAGGGTTCTTTAATAAAAATCCCCCATTCTTTCTAAAAAGAATGAGGGGAATCATTAGCTGAGTTTACGCTTTGGCAGCTTGTCCATATTATCAAGCATCACGCCAGTACCAACTGCTACACAGTCCATAGGATTTTCAGCAACGAAAACTGGTACTTTCAGCTCTTCTGCAAGCAATTGATCAAGCCCGTTTAGAAGACCTCCGCCACCTGTAATGATGACTCCGCGATCGATAATATCAGCTGATAATTCAGGCGGTGTTCTCTCAAGAACTTGCTTCGCTGCCTGAACAATCGCAGATACAGATTCACGTAATGCTTCTTCTACTTCTTTGCTTGTGACGGTAATCGTTCTTGGTAATCCTGTCACCATGTCTCGTCCACGAATCGAAATCTCTTCGTGACGTGCGTCTGGGAATACCGTTGCAACTTGGATCTTAATATCCTCTGCAGTGCGCTCACCGATCAACAGCTTGTACTCTTTTTTAATGTAGTTTAGAATTTCCAGATCAAATTTATCTCCAGCCATTTTAATAGAAGAGGCGGTTACAATGTCACCCATAGAGATGACAGCGATATCTGTCGTTCCGCCTCCAATATCTACGACCATGTTTCCACTCGGCTGAAAAATATCCATACCAGCACCAATAGCTGCTACTTTTGGCTCTTCTTCAAGAAATACATGCTTACCGCCGCTTTTTTCAGCAGCTTCTTTGATCGCCTTCTGCTCAACAGATGTAATGTTTGTCGGGCAGCAGATGAGCATGCGAGGCTTAGAGAACAGCCCTTTCACATTTAATTTGTTAATAAAATGCTTGAGCATTGCTTCAGTTACTTCAAAATCAGCAATTACGCCATCTTTTAATGGACGAATCGCAACAATATTCCCAGGCGTACGTCCAACCATACGTCTAGCCTCTTCTCCAACAGCCAGTACTTTCCCGCTGTTTTTGTCAAGTGCTACAACAGATGGTTCATTTAACACAATTCCTTTTCCTTTGACATGAATCAGTACATTGGCAGTACCAAGATCAATTCCAATATCCCTAGCAAACATCTATATATATCCTCCTTGAAAATCTGTTTCCATAGCAAATACCACATTCTGCCCTAATTATATATTCTATCATAATTTGCAGAAAAAAAGATATTTCTTTACAAAAGTCTTTACAAAATTTGTGGTTAGAAACTACCGATATGAGGAAGATATATATATCATGTTTATGAATAAAGAACTAAGCTTATTGTTTCACAGGCTCGCCTTCTAAAATTTCTTCTTTTTTATACTTCAACTTGGTGGCTTCTCCTCCTCGCAAGTGGCGGATTGATTTATGATAATCCAGTATCTCCTTTACCTCATTAGCCAGATCTGGATTAATTTCTGGCAGTCTTTCTGTTAGATCCTTGTGTACAGTACTTTTAGAGACTCCAAATTCTTTCGCAATAACACGAACGGTTTTCTTTGTCTCCACGATATACTTTCCTATCTTGATTGTTCGCTCTTTGATGTAATCGTGCACACCACTCGACCTCCCTAAAATGGATGTGAGAAGTGTGAAATGAGATCCGTATGAAGATTATCCATTTTCAGCAGCGCTTGTTCGTCGTAATTTCTCATCCATTAGGTAGTAAATTCCAAACACGATCCCTCACCTCAAACACTCTCTTTGTCAGGTTTGTAACAGTGTATTAGCATTGCATAGGGAATATGCTAAAAATGAAGATGGGACAAGGGATTTATCAGAAAAGGCAAAATAAAAAATTCATTTCGGGTGGCGAAAATTTTCACTTTACAAGCATGGATCAAGCACGTAAAATAGAAAAGGTGAATTTATTTACCTAGATAAATATTTAATAAAGGTGAGCATATGGATACGTTAAACAGAGAGTGTTTACATCAAATACATCAAAGCGCCAGGCTGCTGTCTAAAAAGGCGAACGAAGCGCTTGCTGCTTATGACTTGTACATGTCCCAGTGGACTGTACTTTTTTGTTTGGATACATTCGGCCCGAAAACACAAAAAGACATTTGGACATATTTGAACGTCGAAGCACCAACCATTACCAGAACCGTCACCCGTCTAGAAGCAAACGGCTGGGTGAAGCGTGTACAAGGAAAAGACAAACGTGAAAATCTCATCGTGATGACAGATGATGCAAAAGCTCGATTTGAAGAAATTAAGCACACGATAGAACAATTTGAAGAAGAATGTCTTTCAGACTTTACCTACGAAGAAAAACAACTCCTCCATACCCTTTTACACAAATTATCAACTGAATAGGAAGTGACATACATCGTGAACGAACGCATTTGGACGAGAGACTTTATCATGATTGTCCTGGTGAATTTATTTACATTCACCTCTTTTTATGCCCTTTTGACATTGTTGCCCATTTACACAATGGATGAACTAAATGGAACAGAATCACAGGGCGGACTCCTTGTGACGGTCTTCTTATTATCCGCCATTGTGACGAGACCGTTTTCCGGAGCCATTATTGAGAAATTCGGCAAAAAACGCATGGCAATTTTCTCTTCAACGGCCTTTGCCTTACTCACTTATTTATACATTCCGATTGATCAATTCCAACCGCTGCTCATGCTGCGTTTTGTACAAGGAATCTTTTTTAGCATTTTGACGACAGTAGCGAGTGCCATTGCTGCCGATATGATCCCGAAAAACAAACGCGGGGAAGGCTTAGGATACTTTGTGATGTCAATGAACCTCGCAGTGGTCATCGGTCCGTTTATCGCACTGAATCAAGTAGGAAAAGTAGGATTCCATTCCTTATTCCTTCTCTTTTCCATCATCGTGACCATCGGAGCAGCTTTTACTATCATGATTAGACAGCCAGAGCCTGAAAACGGAGGAAGCGTCGTCTTTCGATTCACTTTTTCTCACCTGTTTGAAAAAGGTGCATTAAAAACAGCGGCAGTCGGAATCATTATTTCCTTCTGTTATTCGCCAATCATTTCATTTATTTCAGTCTATGCCAATTCACTTCATCTGATGGGTGCAAGCAGTTATTTTTTCATTGTTTTTGCGGCTGCGATGCTTGGATCACGTCCGTTTACAGGCAGACTTTTTGACCGAGTAGGACCTCACATTGTGATCTATCCATCCATTGCCCTTTTTGCAATTGGTTTATGGATGCTGACGGCTACACATTCAGCGACAATGCTTCTTTTATCAGGTGCTGTGATTGGCCTCGGCTATGGATCTTTGGTGCCTTGTTTGCAAACACTAGCGATTCAGCACTCTCCAGCTCACCGTACGGGCTATGCAACGGCCACTTTCTTTACACTATATGATACTGGCATTGCTGCTGGTTCATTTGTATTTGGTCTTCTTGTCAGCTTCACAGACTTCTCAAATGTGTATCTCATTGCAGGCATCGTTGTCTTGCTAAGCATGGGCGTTTTTTACTGGAGCGAACGAAAACCCCAAGAAGCTAAAGCACAAAAGGTCTCACTATCAGAATAGGATTCTGTTTTAAACTTCACCGGAAACATGCTAAAATATAGGATATTTCAAATAAAGCATATAGGCTTGTTTGAAAAATAGTTGGCGTTAAGCGAAGGTATAGGTGATGTTTTGAATTACGAATTGTTTAAAGTCATACACGGGATGGCTCATCATTCTGAGTTTTTAGATCAGGCCATGATTTTCATTACGAAAAAGGCCATTCTTGTGTATGCCCTTGTCTTATTGATATGCTGGTTTTTAGGTAATCATAAATTTAAGAAGCATGTCTTCTTCTCCGGTGTAACAGGCATCGTGGCACTCATCGTCAATTTTGCCATTACACTGTTTTATTATGAAGAGCGGCCGTTTGTGGCACATAAAGTCGACACACTCATCCCGCACTCAGCAGACGCTTCCTTCCCAAGTGACCATACAACAGGCGCACTGGCTCTTTCATTAGCCATTAGATCCCGTAATAAAAAGCTCGGCAACATTTTGCTCGTCTTTGGATTACTTACAGGATTCTCCCGCATCTGGGTCGGTCACCATTATCCATTTGATGTCTTAGGCAGCTTGGCCGTATCGATTGTGGTTGTCTTTATCATGAATAAATTATGGAAGTTCTTTGACTCTCCAATTGATCGCATCGTGATGTTCTATGAGACAATGATGGGGAAAATATTCAGAAGGAAGCAAAACGATCAGGGCTCTGACCTGTCCAATTCTTAAGCGGCTTGCGATAAAGTGATGAAGATTCTTCTTCCACTTTATCCGGCCGCTTTTTTTATTGGCTGTCTCCCTCTGATCGTACTTGAAAAATAGAGACTTACACCAATGCCAATAAGAGAAATGATGATTAACGTCCACCCTAACTGCTCAAAATGGGAACCAGCGATTTCCTCACCAAACAGCATGCCAAGCACAGCAGATGACAGAATGGAACCAAGGTACCGGCATGTTTGAAAAAGCCCGGAGGATGTGCCAATCATTTGCTGAGGACTCGCTTTTAGCATCGCAGCTTGAAGCGCCACATTCCCAATGCCGTAACTGAGTCCAAGTAACGCAAGAACCACTCCTTTCCCCCATAAGGGCGCAGGAATAAAAAAGAATGTCATCGCAGAAGCTCCACCCAGCATCAATACTGTGCTTGCTAAAATCGGATGTCGTTCATCCCCGCGATCCACCCACTTTCCTGTCAGCGGCGACACAATGATGCTCACCCCAGACATGCACAGCATAAAAAGACCCGTCATCTCCACACGCCAGCCCAATTCATCCTGAAAATAACTCGGCAAACCAAAAAAGAGACAATAGAAGAAAATATTTAAAATGATAAATTGCACATACACAAGTGACAGCCGCTTCTCCTTGCGAAACATCCGAATTTGAATAAACGGTTCATCCACCTGATATTCCCACCAGATAAAAGCACCTGCACTCAGGAGACAAAGAATGCCCTGTACATACTGAATACCATCAGCAAGTGATAATAAAAATGAAAGTAGGAGTACAATACAAGCTGTAAAAAGAAGCATCCCTGGCAAATCGAGCTTTCGTACAGTTTCTCCTATGCGGAGCTTTCTCTTCTTCTGCTCCTTCGGAAACAAAGATAGTCCAAGAAAGAAACTAATCAGAATAAAAGGCAGATTCACTAAAAAGATAGCCGGCCAGCCGCCGATTGTCATCAAAAACCCGCCAAGCGTCGGTCCGAGTGCTGTCATCGCTGATGCAAAAATGGACAATACCGCTAATGCCGAAGCCTGTTTTTCCTTAATATGATCCTGAATGAGTCCAACACCCGAAGGATAAATGGCACTACTTCCAATCGCCTGCAACAGCCGGATCACAATCAGCACCGCAAAAGTCGGGGCAAAAGGGGCACAAATGGCCGAAATGGCCACAAGAGCCAACCCAAATAAAAATAATGTTCTCCGGCTCATCACATGATCCCCAATCCGGCCGCTCACCGGCTGCGTCACCGCACTGGCTAAATAAAAAGTCGAAATGAGCCAGGATACGGTCGTAAACGACAAACCAAACTCATGCTGAATTTGATGCAAGGCCAAAGAAATCATCGAGGAATTCAGTGGATTTAACATCGTTCCAAAGGCAATAGCGGTCAAAAAGACTTTTCGGTTGTCTCTCCACTTGTTCATACACCGGACCCCCTCTTTGTTATATGGTATGTTCTTTGCCTATTCTTCCGTTATTATGAGATTCATTTCCCTTTTTTACCCTTATTAATTCAAGTTCTCTCTTTGAACAGCAAGACATACATTCTAAAAGGGGCAAGTGTTGGAAAAACACATGTAAAATTGAGAATAAGAGGAACAAATGGTAAGATTCACACATATTTAACGCCTGCTTTCTCCTTATATGGAGAACGGCTGAAAAGGAGGAGAAGCATATTATTAAAAAAAGACGGTTTTGGGTCCCAGCCCTTTTCTCGGTTGCAGTATTACTTCTGTCTTCGTGTGGATCAAATGAAACAAATGGGAACGGAGATAAACGTAATTCTACAGCGAAAGGGTCGCCGATTTTGGAAGATGGAAAATTTGTTTTTGCAGCATCAGGGGAATTTCACCCATTCAGTTACATGGATGGAAACGAGATGTCCGGCTTTGATATCGATGTAGGTAATGCGATTAGCGACAAGCTCGGCCTCGAACCTGTACAGAAAAAATATAAATTCGCAGGTATCGTCGAAGGCGTGAAAGCAGGGAAATTTGATGCGGCAGTTGCGAGTCATACCATCAATGAGGAACGAAAAAAACACGTCCTTTTTTCTAAACCCTACTACTACTCCGGTCCGCAAATCTTCACAAGAACTGGAGCAGACATTCAAAGTGCTAATGACTTAAAAGACAAAGAAATCGCTGTATCAAAAGGGTCGTCCTACGCTGATATTGCGAAAGAACATAGCGGGCAGGAACCAAAATATTACGACAGTGATGTGGTCGCTTTAGAAGCACTAGCCAAAGGAAAACACGATGCGGTCGTGACTGATTTTGCCACAGGTGCAGAAGCCATGAAGAAAAAATTAAAAATAGAAGCGCAGGAAAGACTCGGACAAAGTGAGCAAGCAATCGCTGTGTCAAAAGAAAATAAACAGCTCATAGAAGAGATCAACGATGCGATTGATGCACTAAAAAAAGACGGAACATTAAGACAAATTAGCGAAAAGTACTTTGACGAAGATATTACCGTTAAACAGGATTAAAACCACGATTGTGCGCCCTTTTCCAGGCGCACTTTCTTCAAATGGAGATGATTGTTTTGCCTACCCTATCACACTTTTTCCAGACGCTGATTGATTCTAGAGACATTTTCTTAGAGGGGATGCTGCTCACCTTACAACTAACTGTGATCAGCATCTTCATCGGTATGTTCATTGGGCTCTTCTTTGCTTTACTGAAAATATCCCGCGTGGCGGTTTTCGGATATATCGCCAATGCCTATATCTTCCTTGTACGCGGAACACCACTGATTGTTCAAATCTTTATCCTATATTTTGGACTCACGGAATTAAATATACCCGACTTCTGGGCTGCTTCTATTGCGCTTGCCTTTCATAATGGTGCCTATATAGCAGAGATATTCAGAGGCGCCATCCAATCAATCGACCAAGGTCAAAAAGAGGCAGGACGTTCTCTTGGAATGGGCCGCTTTTTAACCATGAGACGTATCATTCTCCCGCAAGCGATGCGGCGCGCCCTTCCCCCTCTCGGTAATCAGTTCATTATCGGGTTAAAAGACTCATCACTTGCCGCCTTTATCAGCGTCAATGAACTATTTAACGTAGCCACCACTCAAGGCTCCAACAGCTTTGACAATATGACGTATTTACTTGTTGTGGCTGTCTATTACTTAGTTCTTGTCCTGCTGTTAACATTCGCTGTCCAAACCTTTGAGAAAAAACTTTCAGTCAGTGACCATTAGGAGGAGAAGCATGACAGAATCAAAGGAAATCATTCGTGTTGAAAAACTCAATAAATACTTCGGGAATCTGCATGTCTTAAAGGATATCGATCTCACCGTGTATGAAAATGATGTGTTCGTCTTAATTGGAGCGAGCGGCTCTGGAAAAAGCACCTTGCTCCGCTGTATGAACTTTTTAGAAATAAAAAATGACGGTCAGATCATCATCGATGGCAGTCCTGTTCAACCAAAGCGTGATCAACTAAACGAAATGAGACAAAAAATAGGCATGGTGTTTCAGCATTTTAATCTCTTTCCGCACAAAACTGTACTTGAAAACATCATCGAAGCGCCTGTGATGGTGAAGAAAACAAAGAAAGCACAGGCCATCGCTGAAGCCAAAGTCTTGTTAGAAAAAGTCGGACTTGCGGATAAAGCCAAGGTGTATCCTTCTAAACTATCAGGCGGCCAAAAGCAGCGTGTTGCTATTGCACGGTCTCTCGCCATGAAACCTGATGTCATGTTATTTGACGAACCTACGTCTGCCCTTGACCCAGAGCTTGTAGGCGAGGTGCTGCAAACCATGAAAAGCCTCGCAAAAGAAGGCATGACAATGGTCATAGTTACACATGAAATGGGCTTTGCAAAAGAAGTCGCCGATCGTGTCGTCTATATGCACGAAGGACGTATCATCGAAGAAGGGATCCCATCGGAATTGTTCGATTCCCCTCAAGAGGAGCGAACCAAACTGTTTCTCAGCTCCATTTTATAGGTCAAACGCCCTTTATTTTTAGTGATCAACGCACGTTTTTTCTCATTTTTTACGAACGTTTCATCCATTTATATTGAACATAACCAAAAACCATGTTAGATAAACTTACATGTATATGTTATATGTGACTTTTCTCTCTATAATGAAGAATTAAGAAATCAATTAATTCTGAATGATTCGGGGGAATGCAGCATGCAAATGGGTGATACAGTATTTATGTTCTTCTGCGCACTACTCGTGTGGTTAATGACACCGGGTTTAGCTTTATTCTACGGGGGACTTGTGAGAAGTAAAAACGTGTTAAGTACAACAATGCACAGCTTAACATCACTGGCCATCGTCTCGATCGTCTGGATCGTGTTTGGCTATTCCTTGGCTTTTGCGCCAGGCAATGCATGGATCGGGGGCTTTGAATGGGTTGGGTTAAAAGACGTGGGCTTTGAGCCTGGTTCATATAGCGATACCATCCCACATTCATTGTTCATGATGTTCCAAATGACCTTTGCCGTCTTAACAACAGCCATCATCTCAGGTGCCTTTGCCGAACGTATTCGTTACTCAGCAGTGGTCGTGTTTACACTCCTTTGGGTCACATTTGTATACGCGCCAGTCGCACACTGGGTATGGGGCGGTGGTTGGATTGGAGAAATGGGCGCGCTTGACTTCGCTGGAGGAAACGTGGTTCACATCTCATCCGGTGTTGCCGGTCTAATCGTTGCGATTGTTCTTGGGAAGCGAAAAGAAGCAGCAAGTTCTTCCCCGCATAACTTGATCTACACACTTCTTGGCGGAGCTGTCATCTGGTTTGGCTGGTTTGGTTTTAATGTTGGGAGCGCCCTGACGTTAAACAGCGTCGCCATGTTTGCCTTTATTAACACCAATACAGCAGCTGCCGCAGGAATCATCGGCTGGCTGTTAGTCGAGTGGATGATCAACAAAAAACCAACAATGCTTGGTGCCATCTCTGGAGCCATTGCAGGTCTTGTCGCCATTACACCTGCCGCAGGCTTTGTCACTCCATTTGCTTCTATTATTATAGGAATCATTGGCGGGATCGTCTGTTTCTGGGGAGTCTTCTCCCTCAAAGCCAAATTCGGCTATGATGATGCCCTTGATGCATTCGGCCTTCATGGAATTGGTGGTACTTGGGGAGGCATTGCAACAGGACTTTTCGCAACAACCTCTGTCAATGACGGCGGAGCCAATGGCTTATTTTACGGAGATCCAAGCTTACTTTGGAAGCAAGTTGTCGCCATTGTCGCCACTTACGCCTTTGTTGCTGTTGTAACATACGTGATCATCAAAGTCGTCAATATCTTCTTCAAGATTCGAGCAACCGAAGAAGAAGAATCAGTGGGTCTTGATTTAACCATGCACGGCGAAAAAGCATATCAAGATTAAAGAAAAAGGGGTGTCTCTATGAGCAAAATGTATAAAGTGGAGATTGTCACACGTCCAGCTAATTTTGAAACATTAAAGGTGGAGCTTGGAAAGATTGGTGTCACCTCTATTACCTTTTCAAATGTGCACGGCTGCGGCTTACAAAAGGGACATACAGAGCTATACCGCGGCGTCAAAAAGGAAAGCAACGTGTACGAACGATTAAAGATCGAGATCGTCCTGAGCAAGGTACCTGTCGAACAGGTCGTTGAAACAGCACAAAAAGTACTTCGCACAGGCGAACCAGGGGATGGGAAAATGTTTATATATGAAATAGAGAATACAATTAACATCCGGACAGGTGAAGAAGGACCTGCCGCCTTATAGTACATCCTCCGCCGCGTGGTGGAGGATCTTTTTAAGGCAGAAAAAAACTCTGTGTAGTCATCTACACAGAGGATCTTGCAAGACATTAAGATGGTTTTGTTTCTTCTAACTGACTGCTGTCTTTAGAGGAGTCTGAAGACTTTTCTTGATCAGAGGATTTCCCCTTCTCATCAGACTTTTCTTCAGATTTTTCTCCAGCCGGCTCTTTGGCCTTATCTTCAGCAGCAGGTTCCTTCGTTTTTTCATCAGCCTTTGGCTGAGCAGGTTCTTTTGCTTCTTCCGTCACTTCTTGTGCTGCTTTTTCAATAGTAGAAACAGGCTTATCAATGAAGCTAAGTGGATTGAGCGCTAAACCTTCCATACGAATTTCAAAATGGACATGGTTACCGCTTTCAGCACCATAAAGATTTTTACCAGAAGCACCGATGACATCATTCTGCTTCACTTCATCGCCTTCTTTTACACTCACTTGAGACAACGATTGATAGACAGTCGACAAACCATCTTCATGTTCAATTTCAACGACGTGACCGAGAACTGGATCTTTTTTTGCTTGAACCACTGTTCCACTAAGAGCAGCTGCGACATCAAACACTTTGCCATCTTTATCTGCAAGATCAATACCTTTGCTTAAGGTATAGGTGTTATTATAGTTTACAAGTGCTGCTTCTTTTTCTTTTTGATCAGCATCTGCTTCATAGAACTTTTTCACGACAGAAACATTATCAGAATTCTGGACCGGCATTGCAACATTTTCAATTGGCTTTCCAACTTCAACGGCATCATCACGCTGTTCTTGTCCTGCTTGATTTCCATCAGATAATTGGTCTTTCACATCTTTTGATACAGCTTGATACCAAAGAACTGCTGTTAACACGACCGCTGCGCTGACCAAGTAAATAGCAGGGAATACCCAGCGCTTACGGAAAAATTGCTGAACTTTTGTGATTTTGGAAGTACGTTTCTTTTCTTCCTCTCTCATTTTTCATCACCTCAGCAACATTCTGAACACTTTTCAAAAAATATATACACACGAAATCATTTTTCTTTTTATTTTGCGCAATCGCATCAATAATATGTATGATGAATGAAAAAAAGATGGGGGACTTTATTGTGAAAACTTTCAACCGCATTGCAACAGA
Organism: Bacillus sp. A015; assembly: GCF_053851875.1. Lineage (NCBI taxonomy): Bacteria > Bacillati > Bacillota > Bacilli > Caryophanales > Bacillaceae > Bacillus > Bacillus sp. A015. The sequence continues at coordinate 66,415 of NZ_JBSPZB010000003.1, read as the reverse complement.
AGATGACCTCAAAGCGATCGTCGATATCTACAATTCAACCATTGCTTCAAGAGAAGCGACCGCCGATACAGAACCTGTTACAGTTGAAAACCGCAGGCAATGGTTTTTGAATCATTCAGAGAAAAGACCTCTCTATGTAAAAACAGATGAAGAAGGAAATATCTATGGCTGGCTCAGCTTTGAAACATTTTACGGGAGACCTGCATACAACGGAACCGTTGAATTGAGTATTTATTTGAACCAAGACTATCGAGGGAAAGGCTTAGGATCGCTTTTCTTACAAGAGGCCATTGAATTGGCGCCCTCATTAGGCATCCGAACGTTGCTTGCCTTTATTTTCGGGCACAACGAAGCCAGCATTCGACTATTTAAAAAACACGGCTTTGAGACTTGGGGACACCTGCCACGCATCGCAGAAATGGACGGCAGCAGGTACGATTTAGATATACTAGGAAAAGAAATATAAAACCAGTGTCTCTAACGCTTCAGATTGTTGACAAAGGGCTAAAATGATGTTTATTTTAGCCCTTTGTCTTCTTTTCAGCTCAGCGTGATAGAAAACCTTTGAAGTCTAGGACGCAGCGGAGCGAATTTGACATTCGTGAGCACCGGCACGCAGGACTGCGGGCGAATGCGAGGGTTTGTCTACACGCTGCAGCGTCTCTAAAAGAAAGAGACGCTTTTTTATGAAGCGTGCAACAGCTGTTCAAACTGTTTCGCATTTTGAAGGGATTTTCTTTGCAGGATGATTCCGTGTTCATCAATGAGAATCGCTTGCGGGACAACAGTTACCCCATACAGCTCCATGATTTGTGAAGAGCGCATATAAACGGCTTGATCCGGCAGCAATTGAAGAAGCGACGCATCATCCGCTTGTTCATCTCCATTAATAAAAATGAACTGAGCATCATCACTAGAGATTTGCTGCTGCATATCAGCCAAAATGCTTTTGCACGTCATACAAGTAGAATTCACAAATAACAGCATCACGGCTCTCCTGCTTTGCAAATATTCCTTTAACATCACCTTTTCCCCTAAATGCGTATAGCTTCGAAATAGCGGGGCCGGATCACCCACTTCTGCTTCCTTCAACTCAATCCCATCAAGGGTTTTTATTTTATTCATAAATTTCCCGATAAAACGGGCAAGCAGAAACACCACAGCCAGCTGCGCAATGACAATCAATAACACAATGATTAATAAAATATCTGTCATTTCATTTTATCTCCTTCTATAATTGATCCAAATTGATTGATCCACTTTCGCTTGAATAACATGATTTCTTGACTGACCGCTATGATGAAACAGACAGCCACCGCGATCAGAAAACAAATGATTTTGAAGTGCCATGGAATCGTCTCTACTACATAGGAATGCACATAAAATAACCCCAGTACAAGAGCCAGCATCAACACATTTCGAATCACAATCCCCCAATGAAGGCGTTCATTTTCAAGAAGACCTCCACAGCCACACGAAATATCACGATGCCCTCTCAATAAATTGAACGTAACCGCTCCAGTATAGATACATAAAAGTGCTGTAAGACCAATCGCAGGTACGAGAGACATGTTCCAAATGAACAAATGAACAGTACAAACCAGTTCAACAGACAAAAACAAATAAAACATTGGTGCTGCGAAAGATGGAGGCAGCAGCCGATAAGCATTCATCTGCTGCACATGCGCCGTCTGTTTGCTCACTTTATCCAGCCATGCACCTGCAAAAATGATTCCTAGTAGATAGACACCTATGAAATAAAAGACACTCACCCTACACCATCTCCTTTTGTTGAAATAGTTGAGATTGTGCCTCGTAAAGCCTTTTGTACTCTCCGTTTAGCGTCATAAGCTCATCATGGTCCCCCTCTTCGACGAAAGCACCATCTTTCATAACGATAATACGATCTGCTAAGCGGGCCGCTCCCATACGATGTGTAATAAACAAAACACCTTGATCCTGCGTATGATCGAATAACTTTCGAATGAGTGAAATCTCCGACAGTGGGTCGAGAGCAGAAGTTGGTTCATCTAAAATGATAAAATCACTCTCTCTAAAAAAGGTTCTCGCCATCGCAAGCTTTTGCCATTGTCCACCAGACAGTTCATGGCCTTCTTCAAAAAAGCGGCCAAGCTGCGCATCATACGTTTCTTCCATTTGATTGATTCTTTTTTCTATACCTGCTTGCCGCGCAGCTGAAATCATTCGCTCTTCCTCATCTATATCGTCGATACGGCCAAACCCAATGTTTTCTTTCACAGTGAATTCGTACTTCATAAAATCTTGAAAGAGAACGGCCATTCTAGCATGATATGACCTTTTATGAATGGTCGAAATAGACTCACCATTGACTTTCTGCATATTCGGCTGATCTGGATCGTATAAGCCGGTCAAACATTTGATCAAGGTGGTTTTACCTGATCCGTTATCCCCGACTAATGCTATACGTTCACCTTTATTGATATGAAAATGTATATGCTCAATAGCAGGCGTTTTCATATTCGGATAAGTAAAAGAGAGATTTTCTAGTGTGATGGACTGAATATGCTCGATCCTTCGAAGCGATGCTGCACCTTCTGACTGTTCATGAATTTCCTCTTCTCTCTTTTGAAAAGCTCTCATTTCATCAACATAAAGACTCGTTTCATATAAACTAGAGAATTCCCTCGTTAAATCTTGAAAACCACTTTGAATGTTTTGTACAGCTTGCAGCACAGCGACAAACGTCCCCGCCGCTATTTTTTTTTGGAAAATAAGAAAGACAATAAAAAGACCGCAGCACACATAGGCAAAGGTCATGAGCAATCCGCCCGCCATCTCCCAGCGGACTTGTCGTTTAAGCAATTTATATTTCTCATCTGCACTTTTTACATAATGACCTTTCCATTTTTGAAGAAGATAATTCCCTATTCCATATAAACGTATTTCCTTCAGAGAATCTCTTTGTGCTACAAGATCGGACACATACATTTCTCTTCGATCATTGGCAGTTAACATGCGGTTTAATTGATAACGCGCACCTCCAAAGAAAAGTTCAATCCACAAGACAGGCAGGGTAAACACGATCAGAATGACCGCCAAGCCCCAGTGGATACCGACCATGTAAATGAGAAGTGATACAACAGTAATCAACGCGCTCATGATTGTGAAAATACTCCTGACCATGCTCAGAACGTGCTGATGACTGTTCATCACACGTTGACTTTCATTATAAAAAGAGGGGTGTTCAAACGTAATAAACGGAAGCCTTATCGCCTTCTGAAGCAATTCACCCTTCAAATGCAAACCAATCAGATTTGTCGCTTTCTGCTGACTAAGCTGAAGAATGAACTGAAGCCCATACCCTAAAACCACAATGACCATTTGCAACCCAAATAACCACAAAACCTTTTGGATGTCTCCTGAAGAAGTCATAAATAAAATAATTTCATTAATCAATGTTTGAATAATCCAGACGCTAGCCAAAGGCATAAAACCAACGATCACTTGGACCAACAAGGTTAAAAGAAGATAAGAACGACTTCTTTTCCAAGTATAGGAGATTGCATATAAACAATGGTTTACTGTACTCATCAAATGCTCCACCTTACACCATTTAGTATAATTGACATATTTTTGATATTTGTATTATGATAGCTTTGCGTAACTTCACTCTGAGAGGACGATATACGATGAATTCAATCTTACTTTTACAGCTCACTCTTATTCTTTGCAGTCTTTTATTAACGGTCGGAGTCATCACTTATTTAAAACATCAGATGAAGCTGATCATCTTACCTATTCAACATGTTGGACAAAAACTTGCGCATCCGCTTCTCGAACAACCATCACCCATTCATATGAATGATCTGCTGCAAACAAATCACAAGCAGCAATTACTTATTTTCACTGACACAGCATGTCCGCACTGCATCCCATCACTTGAACAATTCCTAGAAACGAAAGAACAGCGTAAATTAAACGTCTCATTTAGTATCTTGTTAAAGAATGGGCAAAAAAAGGATCAAGAATTATATCGTGATAACCAAACCAATATGCGAATGATCCCGGTAGATGAGCAATTGATAGAGGCATTCCAGATTCAAGAGTTTCCATATTACATCATGGTAGAAGACGATGAAACAATCTCATATGCAGCACCTTTTCCGGATGGTCTTTATTCACGGTTGCCTGCAAAATAAAGATAAATGAGGCATGTGAAGAGTATCAAACACACGCCTCATTATTTATTATTGTGGATTTGGCTGGACATCCTTATCTTTTTCCCCTGTAGCGATTTCACTAGCTTCACTTGAAGCTGATGCTTGTTCCTCAGCCTGTTCAAACTCACTGCGAGCTTCATTCGAAATGTCTACTTGATCACCATGCTGATTCACAGTAACGGACGAAGAAGACCCCTCTTTTTGAACCTCTTCCTCTAGTTCCTTTAATTTAGAAACATGAAGCTCTAAATCTTTTCCTTGCTGAACTAAAGTCAGTTGTTGAAATAATGCCTTTCTCTCTTCTGGAGAATGGTCGCCTTGAACAATTTGCGCAGCTTGGGTTAAAAAAGAATTTGATGTCTGGCCCGCTTGACGACTGTTCGACGTCTGCATAGCATCTGTTAAGAATGAAATTGAAGATATGCTCATGCGTTCACATCCTATTAAATAAGATACCTAGATTTAGCAGCCGCATCTAACGCGTTCTTGGCTAGTACAAATCTCACCTGTGTCACGATCCACGTAGTAACGGAAAGTTCCAACACCTTGAAGGAAACAAGTTGGTGCTGATTTGCAAGAAGTTACTAATTTTTGCAAAATACATCTAGCAGCTGCAGGTTGAACATTGGTCATTTTGTTTAAAAAACGATCTAACATATGAATTCCACCTTCCAATTTTTATGGTAATACAACACAATAATAACCAATTGCGAGACAACTAACAACATATTTTGATAAATTTACTAATTATTTTTAACTACTATCCTTATTTATGACATAATTTGTCGCTAAAAATCATAGTAAATGTTACTTTTTTCTTATTCAGAAATAATTTATTTATCCATAAATAGTAAAGTGAAGATAGAAATATTTTTAATTGTTCAACATTCACTCTTCCTAAAGTACTACTTGCTCAAGTATGATAAAGAGTGAATACATAAAGGAGTGAACACGATTGCAACAAACTGAAAAAATCATTCAATCTCTTCATTCAATAGCAAAGTGGGGAAAAGTTGGTAGTATCTTTCTCTATATTTCAGGTGGACTTTCGATCCTTATTGGGTTTTGGCTTGTTCTTCCTGCTGCCCTTGGCGTTTTCCTCATTATGATGGGGATACATGTACAAAAATCTGTGAAAGCAGCTGAACAATTGATTCAAGCTCCTGATACTTCTTACGAAGACTTGTTAGAACAATATGCTAAGATGATGAAAATGCAGACACTGTTCGCCATTTCAAGTATTGCCGCAGTCATTCTCTCATTCATCGCCATCATTTTGATGCTTGTACTAGGAGGACTAGCCTTTCTCCAAGAGATCCCTAGTGATGTCCAGCAGTACGAAGGTGATTACGAACAAGAACTCGGTGACTTTTATTAAAGGATGGGGGTATCAATTAAAATTCGATACCCCTTTGCTTTGTGATTTGGCATTGATCATTTGATACTAAGCTTGACAATCAGCCTTTATCATTTTAAAATACAAATCGTAACTATTACGAATTAAAGGAGGATCATATCACTTATGCGTGTGAAAATCACCTTAGCCTGTACTGAAACAGGTGACAGAAACTATATCACTACAAAAAATAAACGAACAAATCCAGACCGATTGGAATTAAAAAAATATTCTCCTCGATTAAAGAAATATACCCTTCATAGAGAAACAAAATAATTTTTTAAGTTTTAAATCGTAATGATTACTTTTTAAGTGAGGCGGAAAACAAAATGAGCATTTTCAAAAGGACAGAAACAAATGAATAAACGAATACCTGTTACAGTATTAAGCGGCTTTTTAGGAGCGGGAAAAACAACGATATTAAATCATGTTCTTCAAAATCGTAAAGGATTAAAAGTAGCTGTTATTGTAAATGACATGAGTGAAATTAATATTGATGCGGAATTAGTCAAGCAAGGCGGCGAGCTCTCTCGATCAGATGAGAAACTTGTTGAACTATCTAATGGTTGTATTTGCTGCACATTGAGAGAGGATTTATTAATCGAAGTAGAACGCCTTTGTAAGGCTGGTAATATCGATTATATCGTCATTGAGTCAACAGGTATTAGTGAACCAATCCCTGTTGCTCAAACTTTTTCTTACATCGATGAAGAAATGGGCATAGACTTGACACGCTTTTGCCGGCTAGACACGATGGTAACAGTGGTAGATGCAAACCGTTTCTGGACTGATTTCCAATCTGGAGAAAGTCTATTAGATCGTAAAGAAGCCGTTTCCGATGATGATGAACGTGAAATTTCCGATTTACTCATTGATCAAATTGAATTTTGTGACGTGCTGATTATCAATAAATGTGATCTTGTATCACCATCAGAACTAGATCGACTTGAGCACGTGCTAACCACACTTCAACCAGAAGCAACTATCATAAGAACCACAAAAGGTAAAGTACAGCCAAGCGACATTTTGAATACTGGTTTATTCGACTTTGAAAAATCCAGTGCTTCTGCTGGCTGGATAAAAGAAATCAACGCTGGACATTCTCAGCATACGCCGGAAACAGAAGAATACCAAATCTCATCATTTGTTTATGAAAGAAGACTCCCTTTTCATACCGGCAGGCTGAATAATTGGTTAGATCAGATGCCAGAGCAGATTGTTCGCGCTAAAGGATTTACATGGCTTGCCACACATAATGATTTAACCATTTTAATTTCACAAGCCGGAAAATCCGTTGCAATTGAACCTATTGCATACTGGATGGATGCCTTGTCCGAGCAAGAAAAAGCACGGATTTTAAATCAGGAACCAGAGCTTCTTGATGAGTGGGACGCAGAGTTTGGCGATCGACATACTAAACTGGTTTTTATCGGTGTGGACTTACCTAAAGCAGATATCATTCGCACACTTGATCAATGCTTACTCACTCCTGAGGAATTTGATCAAGATTGGACAACGTTTGAAGACCCCTTTCAATGGAAAATACACAATTAAACCAGGAGGGTTTTAAATGGCAAAGAAATCAAAGATTGCTAAAGAAAAAAAGCGGCAGCAGCTTGTTTTGAAATATGCGGAATTAAGGAAAGAGTTAAAAGAAAAAGGTGACTATGAAGCTTTGCAGAAATTACCTAGAGATTCCTCCCCCACTCGCTTAAAAAACCGCTGTGAATTAACGGGCCGTCCTAGAGGTTACTTACGGAAATTCAAAATGTCTAGGATTGCTTTTCGTGAGCTTGCCTATAAAGGCCATATCCCAGGAGTGAAAAAATCGAGCTGGTAAAGATTGATTCGATCTTATCACAGCTCCTGTAAAAGTAAAGCAGCGCAGTATGATTGAAAATCTATTTTCCACACTTATCTTACGGTTTTTGAGGCACAAAATAGCATTTTAAAAAACAGCAGAATCTCTGCTGTTCAGCGTGTAGACAAACCCTCGCATTCGTTGTCAGTCCTGCGTGCCGGTGCTCACGAATGTCAAATTCGCTCCGCTCCAGTACTCGTCCTTCCTAGACTTCAAAGGTTTTCTATCACGCTGAAAAGAAGACAAAGGGCTAAAATAAAGTTCATTTTAGCCCTTTGTCAACAATCTGAAAACAGCAGAATCTCTGCTGTTTTTTTATGATGATTGAGTTTATATGATGAATCAGCCTGTTTTCAAAAAAAGATTTTCAACAGTAATTATGCCATTTCCTCTTCTTTTCAAAAATACATGATCATGATACTTTGTTGTCACTACCCACCGATGTATGACATCTCAACTTTTTTCTGATCTTTCTTTTGCTCTCTCTCGGCTGAATATTGATCATGTCTATTTGACCATAGCTCCTTCAATATTTTCGTTATATCTTCATCATTTTCTGTCGTACGAATGATCCGTTTCAGATCAAAACCCGATGATGCAAAGAGACATGTGAACAATTCACCGCGTGCAGATAGCCTTGCTCTATTACATGATCCACAAAAAGCATCTGAGACAGAAGAAATAATGCCAATCTCTCCTGAACCATCTTCGTAAAAAAAGCGATTGGCTACTTCACCCGCATATCGAGGGGGTTCTGGTTTGATAGGATATTTTGAATCAATCAGATCAATTATCTCTTTTTTCGTCATCACATGCTCTAGATTCCATTTATTTGTATTGCCGACATCCATAAATTCGATAAATCTCAGAATGTGTCCTTCTTTTTTAAAATAGTCTGCCATTGGTAAGATATCCTGATCATTCACACCTTTTTGGACAACCATATTGATCTTAATAGCAAGTCCAGCCTTTTTTGCAGCCTTAATTCCATCAAACACTTTTTGGATGGAAATATGCCTTCCATTCATTTGCTTAAAACGTTCGGGATTTAATGAATCCAAACTAATGGTGACTCTCTGAAGACCTGCTTTCTTTAACTTATCAGCATATAAAGGTAAAAGCGTTCCATTGGTTGTCATAGCGATGTCTTCGATTCCTGGGATTTTTGCGAGCTTTTCTATTAAGGTGGACAAATCTTTACGCATTAAAGGTTCACCGCCCGTGATGCGTAATTTCACCACACCTAAGTCCTTTGCAAAAAGGGTAGCAAGTCGTTCAATTTCTTCGAAACTAAGCAGCTCTTCTTTATTCAAAAAAGGAAAATCTGGTCCAAAGATTTCAGCAGGCATACAGTACGTACATCTAAAGTTACAGCGATCGGTTACCGATATTCTTAAATCGCGCAATGATCGATGTCTTTTATCCAAAATACTGACCATACTTTGCCTCCTATTCTGTAATACGCTGGTGATGAGTATAGATATTAAAAGATCCTCCTCTGACGAATCCAACTGTCGTGATATTTAATTCTTCTGCCATTTTCAGCGCTAGCTCAGTAGGTGCTGATTTAGATATCACAATAGATACTCCTAGTTTCGCTGCCTTCAACAGAACTTCCGACGATATCCGGCCGCTAAACACAAGGATTTTATCTCTAAGTGGGATTCGGTGAAGTAAACAATATCCATAGATTTTATCCAAAGCATTATGTCTTCCTATATCAGTTCTAGTGATGAATAGCTTCTCTGTGTCACACAGTCCAGCATTATGCACACCACCAGTATGTCGAAATAATTGGCTTTCGTCTTGTAAACACTTCATTAAGTGCATACAAGTTTCAGCAGAAATGTTAATTTGATCAATGGCTGTTTTTGCCGTCTTCACATCTTGGAGAAAATAAAAGTGTCTCCCTTTCCCACAGCAAGAACCAATCACTCGTTTTGTAAAGTCTGATGAATGAAAACGACTTGAGTGGATTAAATCAACATATGCAAAGCCCATACTTTCATCTATTGTAAACCTTTTAATCTCATTTTCAAATCGAATGACTCCTTCTGAAGCTAAAAAGCCGATAACCAATTCTTTCAAATGCTCTGGTGAACAAACGAGTGTCACAAACTCTTCTCCATTCACCATCACAGTTAAAGGAAATTCTTCTACAACTTCATCTGTTTTGCAGGTAAATTTGCCTTCGCGATATTGGTGTATGACTCGTTTCTTTTTAACAGAAGGATTCATTGTATGATCTTCCTTTCAACACAAATTTAGTTATATGAACCAATCAAATTGTGATATTATTTTAAAAAGTCATAAAAATGTAACATATTTCTATCTTATCAAACTTTTTGATTGCTTTATATGGGGGGAACACAATGAACAAATCAAAAAATCGTTGGCTCATTGCGACAAGTGCTGTGGGAATCCATTTATCTATTGGGTCTGTTTATGCATGGAGTGTTTTTACGAATCCTTTACATCAATCCTTTCAGTGGTCATTAACAGAAATAAGCCTCACCTTCAGCATTGCTATTTTATTTTTAGGTTTATCTGCTGCTTTCATGGGACATTTCGTTGAAAAGTATGGCCCAAGGGCATCGGGGCTCTTCTCAGCTATTTTCTTTGGCATCGGAATGACTGGGTCAGGGTTCGCTGTCCACATGTCTTCACTGCCTCTCCTCTATTTATTTTATGGTGTACTTGCTGGAATAGGATTAGGTGTAGGCTATATTGCACCTGTATCAACATTAGTCAAATGGTTTCCGGATCGAAGAGGACTTGCAACCGGTTTAGCCATTATGGGTTTTGGATTTGCTTCACTTATCTGCAGCCCAATTATTCAATTTCTCATTGAAAAAGTTGATATCGCAAATACCTTTTATATTCTTGGACTCTCCTATTTTATGATCATGGTGATCTCATCTCTTTATTTATCACCACCAACGCCCGATGACGTCAAACAATTTGACGTGTTGAAAACAAGTCAAAGAAAATTTCCTCAAGATTTATCACAGCTCACAGCAAATGAAGCGATCAAAACACGGCGCTTTTATTATTTGTGGCTCATGCTCTTTATTAATATCACGTGCGGAATTGCCATTATTTCAGTAGCGTCGCCTCTTGCTCAAGAAAGTGTTGGATTCACTGCAGGCGCTGCAGCTACTCTTGTTGGTATTTTAGGTGCTTTTAATGGTCTAGGACGAATTGGCTGGGCATCCTTCTCTGATTATATCGGAAGGCCAAATACGTATACGATTTTCTTTAGTATACAGCTCATTGCTTTTCCCTTACTTCCCTACTTAAAAGAACCACTTATCTTTTCAATCGTGATGGCGATCATTTATACGTGCTATGGAGGAGGGTTTGCCTCAATTCCAGCCTATATTGGAGATTTGTTTGGTACGAAGCAACTTGGTGCAATACACGGTTATATTCTGACCGCTTGGGCCGCTGCTGGTTTAGCAGGACCTTTATTTTCATCCTTTATTCGAGATATAACAGGCAATTACACACAAAGTCTCATGGTGTTCTCCGGCTTATTTTTCATTGCTTTTATCCTATCTCTTCTCATTCGGAAGGATATTCAACAGCTTAGAGAATCAAACCTTACTGCTACTTCTTCTGTCACAGTGCGTCCTTAATTTGAATTTGACAGAATCACAATCTACAGGTAATTTTTAGATATGAAAACGCTTTACAAATTAATAGGAGGGTGATGATATCATGGGGAAAACACAACACAAGGGGCCTGTTAAACTCAACAAAAAACCCTCACCAAAGCTATGGGCCTCTTTTGCTCCTATGGGGCTTGGAAAAGTGAAACCTAAGCACATTCGGGATACGATGAAGGTGGCTTGGGAAAACAAAGATAACCTCCCTTACGCGTACCGTATTTTAACGCAGGGCGTTTGTGACGGCTGTGCCCTTGGTGTATCAGGTTTATACGATCAGACACTCGCAGGACCCCATATATGCACAACAAGGCTAAATGTGCTTCGCCTTAACACAATGCCAGCTATTGACCCAAAATGGTTCGAAGATATTCATCAGCTAAAAAAAATGGATAGTACCTCTCTGCGTAAGCTTGGGCGTATTCCCTATCCACTGATTCGAAAAAAAGGGAACAATGCCTTTACACGTATTTCTTGGAATGATGCATTAGATCAGATCGCAGCTAAAATCAACTCAATTGATAAACGGCAGCTCGCTTTCTACTTAACAGCCAGAGGGATTACAAATGAAGTTTATTATACTGCTGCGAAGGCTGCACGATTTATAGGAACAAATCATATCGATAATGCTTCCCGCATTTGCCATTCACCGAGCAAAACCGCTCTTAAACGTTCCCTTGGCATAGGTGCTTCTAGCTGTAATTACAGTGATTGGATCGGAACGGATGTATTGATTTTTTGGGGATCAGTCGCAGCAAACAATCAGCCCGTTTCCACTAAATATATGTACGCTGCTAAAAAGAAAGGAACCAAAATTATTGTCATTAATCCGTATAAAGAGCCTGCGATGGAAAAGTACTGGGTTCCCTCTATTCCAGAAAGTGCTTTATTCGGAACAAAAATAGCTGATGATTTTTATCAAGTCAATATAGGCGGCGATATTGCGTTTATGAACGGCGTCATCAAACATTGGTTTGATATGGAGCAGCATGCTCCTCACTCCGCTCTTGACCATGAATTTATTCAAGCCCATACAACTGGCATAAAGGATGTAAAGCAACATGTCGAACAGTTGAAGTGGGAGGACCTAGAAGCATCGTCAGGCTTGTCAAAAGAAAGAATGAAGGAATTCGCAGTCCTCCTTGCCAATGCCAATTCTGGCGTTTTTATTTGGAGTATGGGTCTTACCCAGCATCGATTTGCAACAGATAATATATCGCAAGTCGCAAACCTTGCCATGTTACGTGGATTTATTGGCAGAAAACATTGTGGCGTCATGCCGATTCGCGGACATAGTGGTGTCCAGGGTTCAGGCGAAATGGGCGCCGATCCATTTGTTTTGCCAGGCAGTGATTTTGATGAAGAGAATATTGAAAGAATTGAGAAGATATGGGGATTTGACATTCCGAAATGGCATGGTGATACCATCGGTCAATCGTTTGAAAAGATGGCTCTCCCAAAAGAACACCCGCAAAAACTCAAAATGCTGTTTACTAGCGGTGGAAACTTTTTAGAAACGATGCCAAATCCAGAAGCGATCGAAAAAGCATTATCTGAGCTCGAACTCCGTGTCCATCAAGATATCATTTTGAATACCTCTACACTGGTAGAGGCAGAAGAGACGGTGATTGTTCTGCCTGCTATGACAAGGTATGAACAGCCAGGCGGCGGTACGTCAACCAGTACGGAACGCATGGTATATTTCAGTCCGGAAATTGAAGGACCTCGTATTGAAGAAGCCAGAGCAGAATGGGACATTTATATTGATCTTGCGAAAAGGGTCCGACCAGAGGATGCCGAGCTGATTCATTTTGAACATGCTGAAGACATTCGCCGTGAGATTGCCATCGCAAATCGAAACTATGATGGCATACAGCATTTGCGTCATAAAGGAGACGTTTTCCAATGGGGAGGCGCATGGCTTTGCGAAGATGGTGCATGTCCAACACCGGACGGCAAGGGACACCTTCTTCCTGCCCAGCTGCCTCAATACCGGAAAACTGAGGGACATTTCAATATTACGACAAGACGAGGTAAACAATTTAACTCTATGATCTACAGTGAAAAGGATGCCTTTAATGGCGGAAAGCGTCATTCTATCTTGATGAATGAAGAAGATGCAAAAGAGCTTTACATCCAAGAAGGTGATCCAGTTGTTCTTTTTAATCAATATGGGTCCTATCAAGGAGTTGCTCAATTCGGGGAATTGAAACGGGGAAATATCGCTGTTTATTGGCCTGAAGGGAACGTTTTAATTCCTAAAGGTGTTTATGAGAGCTATTCACAGATTCCAGAATATAATACGACTGCGATATTAGAAAAAGCCGAAACCTTTCATGCAAGAAAAGATCAGCACTACGTGGAGAAACGAATTGATGAATTAGAAACGACTTTAAATTGATCTCCAACTAAAAAAACAGCTGGGGGGTTTTTCCACCAGCTGCCATTCACATCCTACTGACCAAAAGTACTCGCTTCTTGTTGAAGAATCTGTTTCAGTTCTTCTGCATTTGCTGCCGGTTGATATTGTCCACCACCAGCTTTTGCAACAGATTTTAGACTTTTTGCTTCTTTTTCATTCACATCGAAGCCAATGATATTGACGATTGTATCAATACCGTCTTCATGTAATTCCTTTGCTGCTTGAGAAGGGCTTCCACCACATGTTTCTTCACCATCGCTGACAACATATACGATATTTTTCCCTTTAGCTTGGTGATCTTCAAAATCTTGTTTCGTATCAGTTAATGCTTTTGCTAGGGGTGTCCAGCCTGTTGGACCATACACATTCAGCGCTTGCTGAAATGTTGTTTGCTCATATGTTCCAAATCCATAAACGGCTTCAGAACTTGCACATGAAACGGCTTTTCCTGCATTTTTATTGGTCCCTTCATGACCAAATACACGAAGCAGGACTTGCGTATCTTCTGATAAAATACTTGCGAAGCTTTGAATAGAACGTTTTGCGATATCGATTTTCTTTTCTCCCTCAACCGATTGTGCCATGCTACCGCTTAAATCGAGTAATATGACCACATGAGCAGGCTCCTGTTTTGTCACAGCATGAGCTGGTGAAGAAAGAAGCAAGACAAGACTAGCTAAAATGGTTAATACAATATTTTTTTTCATAAATGAAAACCTCCCTTTTTACATTTGTACAGAAAAAGAGAAACGAAAGCATAAATCAATCGTTTCCCTTTTGTTCAACAAGTTATTCGTGTAGTTTTAATGATTCTGCCGTAAAGATAGAACCCATCTCTTTACCAGTACTTGCTTGGTAGTAGTGACCTTTACCAGCTTTGGCTACTTGCTTTAATTGGCCTTCATAGCCATCGTTAAAGTCTAATCCGATGACATTGACAACAGTAGATCCTTTTGATTGATGCAATTCTTTTGCTACCTTCACTGGATCTCCGCCACAAGTTTCTTCACCATCAGTAATTAAATACACAATATGTTTTGTTCCCTTATGAAGCTGCTTATCCGTTTGCTTTGCACTTTCAAGGGCACGTGCAATCGGTGTCCAGCCGTTTGGTCCAAGTCCGTTTAAAGAGTTTTCAAAGCTTTGCTTTTCGTAAGGCTGTACGCCGTAAACTCCTCTAATGACTTCACATGATTGAGCTTTACCTGAATTTTTGTTGTTTCCTTCAGAACCAAACAAGCTCATACGAATTTTAGCGTCTTTCGGAAGTGACTGTGCAAATTTAAATACCTCTTGTTTTGCGAGATCAAATTTGCGCTCTCCATCTACTTTTCTTGCCATGCTTCCACTTGCATCAAGTAAAATTGTGACTCTTACATCATTCTTATGTTTTTTGACTGCTGTTGCTTCTGCAAATACTGGTGAAGAGATTGACATGGATAATGCCAATACAGCTAAGGCTACGAGTGTAAATACTTTTTTCAACATACTTTTCATTCCTCCTTATGTATTTGATTGAAACATCTTAATCGTAAATTATTCTTTCTTGGAATGGTATAGGACTCGATCCCTTTTTCTCTTTCATCGAAATCACTAAAAATCTGTCAGATGTCTAGATATTTTCACCTAACGCATCATTTATCCCCTCGTTTTCTCTGTCTTTCGAGGGACTTTGTATCGGCCATCGGTTCTTGTCAGGACATAAATGTTTAAGATTTCCTGACCTGCATCTTAAGTCGCAATTTGACACATTCTGTTCAAACCTCTTTGAACACAAAAAAAATGCCTCGTTTCTGAGGCACCTTTTCTTTTATTTTTTAGCCATATACGTGTTGAGAAAACGATCAGCTGATTCAATTTGAATCCCTTTATAATAATGTTTCACAATGGCTTCTACTTTTTTGCCTGACTGCGCCATATAATGCGCACCATATTGGCTCATCCCTACACCATGGCCGTATCCTTTTGTCGTGATCACAATTTGCTGGCCCTTTCTTTCCCATGTAAAATCTGCAGAGTGAAGTCCCAGTGATTCTCGAATGTCTCTGCCTGTCAGTGTTTTACCGTTTATCACGGCTTTTGCTACTTGGTTTCCTGGTGTCCGCTCTACAATCTCTCCTACCTGAGCCTGCTGACTGAGGGCCACACCTAGTTTTTGCTGAAATTCACTAACCGTGATGGTCTTCGTGTTTTGAAATTTTGGTGATTTTTCGTCCCATTTACTTGAGACACTTTTCAAATAAGGGATTTCGTTTTTCCAATAGGCTTCTGCATTTTCAGTTTTCCCATTACTTGTAGAAAAGAAAGAAGCATCAATTGGCTTTTCGTCATAGGTCAGCACTTTCCCTTGTGTGCTGGCGACAGCTTCTGTGACCTTTTTTAATTTCCAGTTGTACGCTTTCCCCCAAATTTTCTTGAGTTCCTGCTTGTTTTTGTAGACTTGGAACATTTGTGTGTCATCTACAAGAGAGCCCTTTGGTGATTTGACGGTCTTATCGATGATCATTTGTCTGACGATATACGTTCTAGCAGCGAGTGCCTGTGCCTTGAGCGCCTCCATTTCAAAATCAGCTGGCATTTCAGAAGCTACGACACCGATCACATACTCTTCTAGGGGGATGTTTTCTACCTGCTGATGAGTTGAACGATAGACGGGAATGGAGACGGGTGATTGCTTCAATTTGACTGAACCTTTCACTTCTTTTTTAACGGATGGTTCTGCTGCTACGTGTTGGCTGGCCGCGGGTTTCCCTTGGAATGTCGGCAACACGAGTAAGGTTGGAATCATTAAAATGATGATGCATATTCCTGCGATTGTCCATATCATTGGTTTCATATTTGGCTGCCCCCATTTGTCATTGAATCTCTTTTATCCTATGGGCAAGGACAAGCTAATATGACAGCTTCTTTCATTCATTGGACAAGACTTTCGATCATGCCAACATGCTCTTCACCAATTGATTTTACTGTTCGTCTTTATGAATAAAATTTAAAACGATTGGATACACTAATGATAAGCTTTTGAAAATGAAGCATTCTATGATTCTAAAAAAAATCAGTATGCCCCAATGGACACACTGATTTCTTTATCATTACGCGTTCAGATCTGACACAACTTGTTCTTGTGTAACATCTGCTGATTCATCGTTTACTCTTTCAATATCTGCACCGATTGCTGCAAGTTTTTGGTGGAAGTTCACATATCCACGGTCAATATGCTTCAATTCAGTGACACGTGTATGACCTTCTGCCACTAATCCAGCAAGTACAAGTGCTGCTCCTGCTCTTAAGTCAGTCGCTGAAACTTCAGCACCTTGAAGTTGAACCGGGCCATTGATAATCACAGAGCGACCCTCAATTTTAATATCGCCATTCATGCGGCGGAATTCTTCAGCATGCATAAAACGGTTTTCAAACACAGTTTCTGTGATCATGCTTGTTCCGTTCGCACGAAGCAATAGCGCCATCATCTGAGATTGCATATCCGTTGGGAACCCAGGATGCGGCATTGTTTTTAGATCGATTGGCTTGAGCTCAGATGGTCCAATCACTCTTAAACCTTCTTCTTCTTCAATGATCTGAATACCCATTTCTTCCATTTTTGCAACAAGTGAAGTCATGTGCTCTGGCACTGCGCCTTTTACAAGAACATTTCCTTCTGTAATGGCTGCTGCCACCATGAAAGTACCCGCTTCAATTCTGTCAGGGATGATGTTGTGTTTTGCACCGTGAAGTGTTTCCACACCTTCGATTTTGATTGTACCAGTACCGGCCCCGCGAACCTTACCGCCCATGGCATTGATGTAGTTTGCCAAATCAACAATTTCAGGTTCTTTTGCTACGTTTTCTAAAATTGTTGTTCCTTCAGCTAATGCTGCTGCCATGATAATGTTTTCAGTTGCACCCACACTTGGGAAATCCAAATAGATTTTTGCACCTTTTAAACGGCCTTCTACCTCAGCCTCGATGAAACCATTGCCTACTTGAATTTTAGCTCCCATTGCTTCGAAGCCTTTTAAATGCTGATCAATTGGTCTTGAACCAATCGCACAGCCTCCAGGTAATGCGACTCTTGCATGACCTGTTCTTGCTAAAAGTGGTCCCATGACGAGCACAGATGCTCGCATTTTACGCACATACTCAAACGGAGCCTCAGTTTCCAGTGCATGAGATGCATCTACTGATACTTCGTTATTTTCAAAATGTACTTCTGCTCCTAAATGACGTAACACTTCATTGATTGTATATACATCGGAGAGCGTAGGTACATCACAAATTACGCTTTTTTCTGTACTTGCTAACAAAGATGCAGCGATAACTGGTAAAACGGCATTTTTTGCGCCTTCTACTTTAACTGTGCCGTTTAACTTTTGACCGCCGCGGACGATGATTTTTTCCAAGGTCTTCCCCTCCGCGTCCCAAATTCTCTATATTAATATTCAGTCGTTACGATTGGTGTGCCAACCGTAATCGTATGATTTTCGTTCATTTCCGAACTTCTGATGGCAATTTGAACATTCATTTTATCATTTGAAGTCATAATGAACTGTTCCCACTTATCTGTGTAAGCGGAAAGCGACACAAAATTAGACTCAACGAGATACTCAACTGGTTTTGCTTGAAATTCTTTTGCTAACATTTCAGCTTTTTTTTGCAAAACAACATCCATCATACCATTTACATGACCATCGAGACAAGTAAAAATCACAAATTTTTCTTGTAATATGCTTTTTGCATGACGTACGAACTGATCATATGTATGCTCCCAGGTATTCAGTGGGCGAGCACCTTTTTGCTCATATAATAAATACGACTTTTGGTTTGATTTTGTGTCGGTCTTCACGAGTGAAATTTTCGATAAGGTATCATTTTTTTCATCTTTGTACATTCCTGTGACTTTGGTGACATGTTTCTCTTTTTTTTCGGTCCACTCATACTGTCGTAGTTCGTCTTTCAAACGTTTCACTTTTTTTGAAAATTGTTCGGATGAAATGTCTACATTTGTTTTGGCATGAAGGGTCCATCCATCTACTTCGATTTGCTGGTTTTTCAGACCTTCTGCTATTTGGGCGAGTGGGGAAGATTCTTCCGCACGAACACCTTGAATCATAAGAACAAAAAAAAGAATAAACGCAAATAATGGCCAGCCTTTCAAATACTTTCTCACTTGTCATTCCCCCTTGCTACCAGTGTTGCCGCAAGGGGTTAAATGCATACGTGGAAAAGTCAACAATGGCCATGCTTTGACACTTCTTTTTACGTTCCCGCAGAAGGCAGTGTCCAAACCTTTTATGTTAGAACATATAAGGAATTTGTCTGGAGAAATTTAAATAATCAAGGAAGAAATTGCTAACCGCAGATGCGATAGCAATGGTGATGAGCATCATCAGCAATCTTGCCTGAATGATTTTCCCTTTTTTAATCAGCGGATCAATATTTACGGCAAGCAATGCCCACCACGTAATGGCGATAAAAAATAGGTGGATCACAATACTCACAATTGCTTGTTGTCCTACGTCTTCCATACAGCTGAATCCTCCTTTTATTTATTTCTGTAAAGGAAAACTCCCTTTCATTATATCCTCGAAAGTCGGAAAGATGAATCATTTGGAAAAAAGAGCTACATTTAGTGTGAATCCCCTCTTATACTGTTGCCTAGGAGATGATATACTGCGTGTGGAAGGAGCTGATCAGTTTGAAAGATTCTTTTCCTGACTTTGTTGATTTGTACGGAGAACTGGTTCCCTCATTTGATCATGAATGGGAGGCCATTGCTTTCTACTTTGATTATAGACAGACACAGTTAGAAGAATTAGCACAATTGTGTCATTTTCATAACATTTCTTTGGATTACTCAGAGGAAAGCCTGTATCAGTTAGAATCTTTATACTTTGATGCGTTTACCCAGCAGCTTTTTGCTGAGTGGAAAATGCCCATTGATGCATTAGAAGCGATGATGAGTGTGTATATGGGAGAGGCTGTCATCCGGCATCATTCAGATGCTGACTGGGTGGTGCGGCCTTATATGGACTCTCCGCATCAATATACGCTTGGTTTGCGACGACATCATAAAACGTGGCATACTACGCAGTTTTGCGAGCATTTATATCTTGAAAAACAAGCATCTCATCCTTATGTGTCGATGTATCATTCTCTCTTGTCATTCTAAAAAAAATCCTTCTTATCATTGTGATAAGAAGGATTTTCTGTTTTATTTCCCTGCTACATTTAAACGGTTTAACGCCCGTTTTAATGCGAGTTCCGCCCGGCGTACATCACTTTCATTCGGGTGGTTCAAATGCTCTTCAGCACGCTGTTTCGCTGATTTCGCACGATCTACATCAACTTTGTCTGATGTTTCAGCGGCCTGAGCAAGAATGGTTACTTTTTCAGGGCGAACTTCAACAAATCCCCCACTTACTGCAACCAATTCAGTTGATCCACTATGTTTTAAGCGAACTGCACCGATTTTTAGCGGAGCAACCATTGGAACGTGGCCAGCTAAAATACCAAGCTCACCGCTTTCTGCTCTTACACTGACCATTTCCACATCCGCTTCATACACTGGGCCGTCGGGAGTAACGATATTGACTTGAACGGTCTTCATGCTTTTACCCTCCTAAGGACCAGATTAGGCCTCTACACCCATCTCTTTGGCTTTTTCAACCACTTCTTCAATGCGTCCGACTAAGCGGAATGCATCTTCTGGAAGGTGATCGTATTTACCAGATAAGATTTCCTTGAAGCCTTTAACAGTTTCTTTTAATGGCACATAAGAACCCTTTTGGCCAGTAAACTGTTCTGCTACGTGGAAGTTTTGAGATAGGAAGAATTGAACACGACGTGCTCTGTGTACCACAAGCTTATCGTCCTCAGATAATTCATCCATACCTAAAATGGCAATGATATCTTGTAGCTCTTTATAACGTTGCAATGTTTGCTGAACTTCACGCGCAATCGCATAATGCTCTTCGCCAACAATCTCAGGTGCAAGTGCACGAGATGTTGATGCAAGTGGATCAACCGCTGGGTAAATACCCATTTCTGTCAGCTTACGCTCAAGGTTCGTCGTTGCATCAAGGTGAGCGAACGTTGTTGCTGGAGCTGGATCCGTATAGTCATCCGCAGGTACATAGATCGCTTGAATCGATGTAACCGATCCTACGTTTGTAGACGTGATACGCTCTTGCAGCTGACCCATTTCTGTTGCAAGTGTCGGCTGATAACCTACCGCTGAAGGCATACGTCCAAGAAGGGCTGATACTTCAGAACCTGCTTGTGTAAAACGATAGATGTTATCGATGAAGAACAGTACGTCTTGACCTTGTTCATCACGGAAATGCTCTGCCATTGTCAAACCAGTTAGGGCAACACGCATACGTGCACCTGGTGGCTCGTTCATTTGACCGAAGACCATCGCTGTTTTTTCGATAACGCCAGAATCTTTCATTTCGTAGTAAAGGTCGTTTCCTTCACGTGTACGCTCTCCAACACCGGCGAATACAGAAATACCGCCGTGTTCTTGTGCGATGTTGTTGATTAATTCTTGAATCAGAACGGTTTTACCTACACCGGCTCCACCGAATAGACCGATCTTTCCACCCTTGATATAAGGAGCTAGAAGGTCAACAACTTTGATACCTGTTTCAAGAATTTCAACTTCTGTAGAAAGTTGATCAAAAGAAGGCGCTTGTCTGTGGATTGGATCTCTCTGAGCTTCCACACCAAGTGGCTCATCTAAGTCAATGTTATCTCCCAGTACGTTGAATACACGTCCAAGTGTTACGTTACCAACTGGTACTGAAATTGGTGATCCAACGTCTACAGCTTCCATGCCGCGCTTAACACCGTCTGTTGATGCCATTGCGATGGTTCTCACTGTATCATCACCTAAATGTAGTGCTACTTCTAAAGTTAAGTCGATATCAACTTCACTTTCGCTTTCCGCTTTATGCGAAACTTTGATCGCATTATAAATCTCAGGCAAGTGACCGTCTTCAAAACGAACGTCTACGACTGGTCCCATGATCTGACTGATGCGTCCTGTTTTCATTGCATTCCCTCCTGACAATTATTTCTATTCTAAGGCAGCTGCTCCGCCGACAATTTCTGTAATCTCTTGTGTAATCGCTGCTTGACGAGCACGGTTATAAGAGAGTGTCAGGTTGTCGATCAATTCTTTCGCGTTGTCTGTTGCACTCTTCATTGCTGTCATTCTTGCAGCATGTTCACTGGCTTTGCTGTCAAGAAGTGCACCGAAAATCAAACTCTCTGCATATTGAGGAAGGAGGACTTCTAGAATTTCTTCTTCAGAAGGCTCAAACTCATAAGATGCGGAACGTTTATTTGGTGTCGCTGCGGCCGAAAGGTCCGTTAGCGGCAATAATTTTTTCTCTGTTACTTCTTGTGAAATGGCACTGACAAAATGGTTGTAGAACATGTAAAGTTCATCAAACGCTCCATCAGAGAACATTTGAACTGTACTGCTTGCTAATTCTTTAATATCAGCAAACGCTACTTCATCACCAAGCCCTGTTACTTCAGAAATAACTGGAATACCGCGCTTTTTGAAGAAGTCGCGTCCGATTTTACCAATGACAATCACCGCATATTCATCAGCGGATTGATGACGAGATTGAATGGTTTGGTAAGCGGCACGCAAAATCGAGCTGTTAAAAGGTCCTGCAAGCCCTCGATCAGATGTAATGACGAGATACCCTGTTTTTTTGACAGGTCTTGAAAGAAGCATTGGGTGCTTAGCACTTGTTCCAGTTGCTATTGCTGCAACGACTTCTTGGATTTTCTCCATGTAAGGAACAAAAGACTTCGCATTGTTTTCAGCACGATTCAGTTTCGCAGCTGATACCATTTGCATCGCTTTTGTGATCTGACTCGATTTTTTCGTTGACGTGATCCTTGACTTAATATCGCGTAATGAGGCCAAAGATTTCACCACCTTTTTTCAGGAATCCGTGTTCATTTACGTGAAAAGAGAGAAAAAGAGAATCTTTTTCTCTCGGAAAGATTACTAATTAGTTGCTTGGCGCAAACGTACGTTTAAAGCCTTCGATTGCTGTATTCCACTCTTCATCAGCAGGCATGTTTCCTGTTTGAGAGATTGTATCAAACAAGTCTTTATGGTTTTCTTCAATGTACATGAATAACTCAGCTTCAAAACGTTTGACATCAGCAATTGCCACATCGTCTAAGTATCCTCTTGTCAGTGCATAAAGAATCGCTACTTGTTTTTCAACTTTAAGCGGTTTGTTCAAGTCTTGTTTTAAGACTTCAACTGTTCTTGCACCACGGTTTAATTTCGCTTGAGTCGCTTGGTCTAGATCAGATCCAAACTGAGCGAATGCTTCAAGCTCACGATATGACGCAAGGTCCAAACGAAGTGTACCTGCTACCTTTTTCATCGCTTTGATTTGTGCAGAACCACCTACACGGGATACAGACAATCCTGCGTTTACCGCTGGACGTACGCCTGAGAAGAAGAGATCAGATTGTAAGAAGATCTGTCCATCTGTGATCGAAATCACGTTTGTTGGGATATATGCAGAGATATCACCAGCTTGCGTTTCTACGAAAGGCAATGCTGTGATAGAACCGCCACCCTTTTCATCACTAAGCTTCGCTGCACGTTCTAATAAACGAGAGTGAAGATAGAAAACATCACCAGGGAACGCTTCACGACCTGGAGGACGACGAAGCAATAATGAAAGTTCACGGTAAGCTGCCGCTTGTTTAGAAAGGTCATCATACACAACAAGCACGTGCTTGCCGTTATACATGAATTCCTCCCCCATCGTTACACCTGCATATGGAGCAAGGTAAAGAAGTGGAGCTGGCTGTGATGCAGAAGCTGTCACAACGATTGTGTAATCAAGCGCACCATGCTTACGTAGTGTTTCAACAACGCCACGAACTGTTGATTCTTTTTGTCCGATCGCTACATAGATACAGATCATGTTTTGATCTTTTTGGTTTAGGATCGTATCAATTGCAACAGATGTTTTACCTGTTTGACGGTCACCAATGATCAATTCACGCTGTCCACGTCCGATTGGAATCAAGGCATCAATCGCTTTAATTCCTGTTTGAAGCGGCTCATTTACAGATTTACGATCCATAACGCCTGGTGCTTCACTTTCGATTGGACGCGTTTTGCTTGTTAAAATTGGACCTAGTCCATCAACAGGCTGACCAAGCGGGTTCACAATACGTCCGATTAACTCTTCACCTACTGGAACCTCCATGATACGACCTGTACGTTTTACGTCATCACCTTCGCGGATATCTTTGTAAGGTCCTAAAATAACGATACCTACGTTAGACTCCTCAAGGTTTTGAGCCATACCCATTACACCGTTAGAGAACTCAACCAGTTCTCCTGCCATAATGTTGTCAAGGCCATGTACACGCGCGATACCGTCCCCTACTTGAATGACTGTACCGACATCTTTTACTTCGATTTCAGATTGATAGTTTTGGATTTGCTGCTTTATCAGCGCGCTAATCTCTTCAGCTTTGATACTCACTAAGGTTTCACCCCTTCTAACGATTTTCGCCTGCAAGCTGACGTTCAATGCGGGAAAGCTTTCCGCTGACACTGCCGTCATAAATGCGGTTTCCGATACGGATTTTCACTCCGCCTATTAGATCCTTGTCAATCACATTTTCAACACGCAGTGATGTGACTCCGGCTTTTTCGGCAAATACTTCAGATAAAGATTGAATTTCAGCCCCGCTAAGCGGTTTAACTGAATACACGATCGCATCGTCTATTTGTTTCGTGCGGTTTGCAAGTTTCACAAACTCAGACGTCATTTCAGGGAAAATATTCGTGCGTCCGCGGTCAATCAGTAAATACATTGTGTGCAATACATAAGTTGAAACACCTTTGAAAGCTTCTGCAATCAACTGTTTCTTTTTGTCTGCCGTAATTTTCGGATGAACAAGAAAGTCGTTCAGTTCTTGATCAGCCTTTAGCACTTTTTTGATCTCATTCAGCTCTTTTTCAGTTTCGTCTACTGCCGAAGAAGCAAGAACGATGTCAAAAAGAGCAGAAGCGTAACGCTTAGAGACAATAGTCACGCTCATCGGCTTTCGCCTGCCTCTTTAAGATACTCTTGGATCAATTTCTCTTGTGCTTGCTCATCAAGTTCTTTTTCAATCACTTTAGAAGCAATTAGCACAGATAGTGATGCAACCTGCTCACGCAGCGCAGCCACAGCTTGTTCTTTTTCTTTCACGATTTCAGTTCTAGCAGATTCTTTCAAGCGCTCTGACTCTTGACGTGCTGCTTGAATGATCTCTTCTTTTTGTTTCTCACCAAGCTTTTTCGCATTTTCGATGAGTGTATGTGATTCTTCGCGTGCTTCTTTCAATAAAACACGTTGTTCTTCAAGAAGTTTTTCAGCTTGAACATGCTTTTGTTCAGCACTTGAAATTTCATTTCCTATATAATCTTCACGCTGCTTCATAATACCTAATAAAGGTTTAAGCGCAAATTTCTTTAAAAGTGCAAGCAGGATGAGCATAGCGATCAGCTGGAATAACATATCCCCGGCGTTGAAACTTAAGCCTCCTGCTCCTAAAACCACTGGTAACTGAGACATTTAGTACGGCAACTCCCTTCTTCAAATAATATGTTAAGAAACAAAACATAAAGGAATGGCGAAGTTTCGAACTAATCTGATCTTCGCCATTAAAATTCATATTAGAACGCTTCTCACATATTAACCAAAGAATGCCAAGAATGCGATAACGACAGCGATAATTGGAAGTGCCTCAACTAAAGCGACCCCGATGAACATAAGTGTTCTTAGTTCTCTACCAGCTTCTGGCTGACGAGCGATTCCTTCAACTGTTTTAGATACGATTAGACCGTTACCAATACCTGCTCCTAGTGCTCCTAAACCGATTGCAATTGCTGCTGCTATTAAATTCATTAAAAAGCTCCTCCTTTAAAATAACGTCCTTTTTGGACTCTCAATTTTTTTAGTGTTCGTCGCTGACTTTATGGGATATGTACACCATTGTCAGCATGGTGAAGATAAATGCCTGGATTGTTCCGACAAACAAACTGAATGCCTGCCATACAATCATCGGCACGATGGCACCTAATGTACCAACGATACCAAGCGCAATGTTTTGCGTGTAGAAATTGGTCGCAAGTCCTGCAAGTAACCCAAGAAGAATCTCTCCAGCGAAAATATTTCCGTAAAGACGCAAACCAAGTGTTAGCGTGTTTGCAAATTCTTCAATAAGTTTCAATGGTACTAAAAGCGGAATTGGTCTAAAGTAGTCTTTCGTATATTCCTTGACTCCTTTTGCCTTGACACCGTAGTAATGTGTCAATCCCATGACCATAATCGCTAGTGTCATTGTGATTGCTGGGTCTGCTGTTGGTGATTTCCACCACAAGTTGTGATCGACCGTAATCGAGAATGGCAATCCAAGCATGTTTGAAACAAATATGTACATGAGTAATGTAACGCCAAGCGCTAGAAATGGGGCTCCTGTTTTCATGTCCATCGAACTACCTATGATATTTCGAACAAAATCAACAATCCATTCCATGAAGTTCTGCGCCTTTGTCGGACGAATAGACAGAACACGAGTAGTCAGCACCGCTATGAGAAGAACGATGATACTAGCAATCGTAATCATGAGAACATTGGATAAGTTGAACGTTAACCCTAAAAATTCTGTAGTTTTTGAACTGTGACCCAAAGAGTATTCACCTCTCTTCCATAGTAGAACGTTTAAGTTGAATGAAGGAATCTATCATAATGACAGGATATATTGTCATTAATCCTATAACAACACCTGCCAGATGAACTTCATTAGGGTAACGCCAAGCAATCGCTACTGCGAGAATCGCGTTGGCCCACCTGGCTGTACTTCCCATTGAACGAATGGCTTTTCCTTTTTTAACCGCTCGATCAAAAGCGTGCATTCTCCGTATAAGTAGGAATAAATTAAAGAAAGCAAAAATTGTGCCGATAATGAAACCGAGGAACAGTGGTTTAAAACCAGGCATGGCATAGCCAAACACAAAAATTGCCAATAGATACAACATGTATTTACTCTGTCTGCGGAAAATCGCGTTTGGATCGTTCATTCATCTGACTCCCGATGAAAAATATTGTAAAAAAGGTGATAAATGGTGATGAAAACTGCGTAGAAGACGCTGATGATAAGCCGTCCTGTTCGAAAAAATCAATCACCCATCGGTCTAATTACACAATCAGACTTGGAATCTTTAGATCTATGGGATGCTGCTTCATTCGCTGATACAAACCCTGATAATTAAAGGGTTCACAATGAGGATTAGTAGAGTGCTATAGGCTATGAAAACCTTACCATAATACCCTCGTTTAGCATACAATAGCGTCTATGATGTGTCAATCCGTTGAAAGTTAAAAAACTTTTCTATAATGATAGAGCACACAAAATGTTCACAATTTCATCAAACTTTAGGAGAGATGTGACATTCATTGAAAAAAACAGCTAATCATCAGTATACATTGATTTTTCTAAGAACGGTATCAACCGTTTGTCATATATTTCAAAAAATCCCACATGCTCGTCTGCATGTGGGATTTTATTGAGATCTTCTTATTTTGTTCCATACATACGGTCACCAGCATCACCAAGGCCTGGGATGATGTAACCTTTTTCGTTTAATTTCTCATCTAATGCTGCAATGTAGATATCGACATCTGGATGATGTTTTTGCATTTCTTCTACACCTTCAGGGGCAGCAATCAGACACATGAAGCGGATGTTTTTCGCACCGCGTTTTTTCAAGCTGTTTAACGCTTCGACTGCTGAGCCGCCGGTTGCAAGCATTGGGTCTACTACGATAAATTCACGCTCTTCCACATCAGATGGAAGCTTCACATAATATTCAACAGGCTTTAATGTTTTTGGATCACGGTATAAACCGACATGTCCCACTTTAGCAGCTGGAATGAGCTTCAAAATCCCGTCTACCATTCCAAGACCTGCTCTTAAAATTGGCACAACACCGAGTTTTTTCCCTGAGATCACGTTTGATTTAGCTACTTGTACAGGTGTTTCTACATCTACCTCTTCAAGCGGTAAGTCTCTTGTGATTTCGAATGCCATTAATGTGGCGACTTCATCCACTAGCTCTCTAAATTCTTTTGTTCCTGTATGAACGTCACGAATATATGTAAGTTTGTGCTGAATTAGCGGGTGATCAAATACATAAACCTTTGCCATTGCTTGCTACAACTCCTTTTCTGTCATCTTCCGGTGAACTTTGCACACTTCCTACAATTCTACATAAAAAGACATCATCTTTCAATATGATTCGCAAATCCTACAAAAAAAACCCACATGCCAAAAATAGGCAAATGGGTCTGCTTTTTAATAATCTAATTCGTTATACAGAGGGAAGCGGGCAGTGAGATCAGACACACGCTTTTTCGCCTCTTCTAATTTCGTTTCATCTTCATGATGTTTCAGAGCAAGCGCAATAATGGAACCGACTTCTTTCATCGCTTCTTGATCGAACCCACGGCTTGTCACTGCCGCTGTACCTACACGTACACCACTTGTGACAAATGGTTTCTCTGGATCATAAGGAATCGCATTTTTGTTCACTGTGATGCCGATTTCATCAAGAACATTTTCTGCAATTTTCCCTGTGATGCCAAGAGTACGCAAGTCGATGAGAACTAGATGGTTATCTGTTCCACCAGATACAAGCTGAATATCCTCAGATAAAAGTGTTTCAGCTAGTTGTTTTGCGTTATCAATCACGTTTTGTGCATATGTTTTGAAATCTCCGTTCAATACTTCACCGAAAGAAACAGCTTTTGCAGAGATGACATGCATCAGTGGTCCACCTTGAATACCAGGGAAGATCGATTTGTCGATCTTTTTACCAAACTCTTCACGGCATAGGATCATTCCGCCGCGAGGTCCGCGTAATGTTTTGTGTGTCGTCGTTGTCACAAAATCTGCGTAAGGAACTGGATTTGGATGAAGACCTGCTGCAACAAGACCCGCAATGTGAGCCATGTCGACCATAAAGTAAGCACCGACTTCATCAGCAATTTCACGGAACTTTTTGAAATCAATTTGACGTGGGTATGCACTTGCACCCGCAACGATTAGCTTCGGCTTATGCTCACGTGCTTTTTCAAGTACATCTTGATAGTCGATATGCTGTGTTTCTTTATCTACACCATATTCTACAAAGTTGTATTGTACCCCGCTAAAATTTACAGGGCTTCCGTGTGTTAAATGCCCACCATGTGATAAGTTCATGCCTAGCACCGTATCGCCATGCTCAAGAATTGTAAAGTATACGGCCATATTCGCTTGAGCACCTGAGTGAGGCTGTACGTTCACATACTCAGCGCCAAAAATTTCTTTTGCGCGATCACGTGCGATATCTTCTACAACGTCTACATGTTCACAGCCGCCATAGTAGCGTTTACCAGGGTAGCCCTCAGCATATTTGTTTGTTAAAACTGAGCCCTGTGCTTCCATGACTGCTTCGCTTACGAAGTTTTCTGATGCAATTAATTCGATTTTGTCCTGCTGGCGTTTCCGCTCTAGTTGAATTGCTTTGAATACTTGTGCGTCTTGCTCAGGTAAATGTTTCATCAGCGAAATCCTCTCCAATCTATTTCCATTCGATGTTTTCACCATCTCATTGTACACGGTTTTTGAGTAAAATGTAAAAGTTTTTTTTGGAAAACGGACTTATTTTTTATGAAAAACCGAATATTCAAGAGGTGAAGCGTCTTCATCATTCAACATTATATCAGAAATATATTTGAGTTATGCTCTTGTATAAACTGCTCGTTCTCCGCCAATCAGCTTCGGACGTGTTTTCGCAAACGTCACATGCGCTTGTCCTAATTGATGTCGACTAAGACGGACAGGAACGGCTACTCGCTTTAAGTGCATCCCAATCAATGTATCGCCGATATCAATTCCTGCATGCGCCGCAATGGATTCAACTAACACAGGGTGTTCCATTTGCTGATACGCATGAGCCGCCATAGAACCCCCCGCCTTACGAACAGGTACTGCGGCCACAATTTCTAGGTTCAGCCGGAAAGCCACTTCTTCTTCAACGACGAGGGCACGATTGAGGTGCTCGCAGCACTGGAAGGCCAGCTCAATGCCGGTCTCTCGTCTTAGCTGGTCCAGCTCTTGATAGATGGCCTCCGCAATTTGCTCACTTCCTGCTGTACCAATATGCTCGCCAGCCACTTCCGACGTACTGCAGCCAATCACTAAGATTTGGCCAGCACGCAGTTCGACTGCTTGATGAAACTCTTTTAACATTTCAAGCCAATCTTGACCAATGTTCATATTAAGCGCTCCTTATAGGTGCTTTTCTTCGTAATCAGCGATTTTACCAATCCGCATAGCATGACGTCCTGCAGCAAATTCTGTCGTCAGCCAAATGTGTGCGATCTCACGTGCTAGTCCCGGTCCAATGACACGTTCTCCCATCGCAAGAACATTTGTATCATTATGTTCTCTCGTTGCTTTCGCACTAAATGTATCATGTGCCAGCGCACAGCGAATGCCTTTCACTTTGTTTGCTGAGATGCTCATGCCGATGCCTGTCCCGCAAATTAAAATACCACGATCGACTTCTCCGTTTGCCACCATATTGGCTACAGGAAAAGCATAATCTGGGTAGTCTACAGATCCTGATCCACATTCACAACCCATATCAATGTATTCAATCTTCAATTCATCCATCAGTTGCTTGATTTCTTCACGAATATTCGTTCCGCCGTGATCGGATGCAATGGCTACTTTCATCGGGCTATTCCTCCTAAGGGTGAGTTGATCTGTCATGTCTTACATTCATTCTTTATTCATAGTTATATTTTAACCTCTGCCTAGTCATTTGCAAACAAAAGCAGAAAAACCGTTTTCGCAACGGTTTTACAGGTTGTCCATTTATGAGGATGTTCTATCCTTTTTCAGTTTTTCAGCCAGCTGATAAAGCAATGCTTCTAGTTCATCACGTGTTTCCTGATAAACAGCAAGACTTCCTCCAAATGGATCGGATACATCGCCTTCTGTCCCTGTCGCAAATTCCTTTAATGTGAAAACCTTCTCTTTTGCATGCCCATATTGCTCCACAATCAACTGTTTATGCTGAATCGTCATGGTGAAGACATAATCGGCTTCGTGAAGAAGATCCTCTGTCAGCTTTGACGATGAGTGATTGAGTGGAATGCTTTTCTCAAATAATGCTTCGACCGCTTGCGGAGAAGCCTTCCCCTCATTCGAGGCAAAGATGCCCGCTGATTTTACAGCGGCCTGCAAACCTTTTTCATCCGCAATTGAAGCAAAAAGGGCTTGAGCCATCGGACTTCTGCATGTATTTCCAGTACAAACAAATAAGATATTCATCATTCGCCCTCCTTTTCTTCTATTATATAGGATTTCATTCTACATGTTATGTAAGGAGACTGGCTATAGCGGGAATAATAATTTGATTCCAAAGAATAGTAAAATGATGCCGCCAAGCGCCCCGCTATATGAACCAATCCATGAACGGACCTGTTTACCGAGTAATAATCCGAGCCACGTAAGCTTCATACTAAAAAAACCAAACAATAAAATGGTCATCCACACCCGAGAACCGTAAATTCCCAGGCTTAAGCCCACGGAGAAACTGTCTAAGCTCACACTTGTCGCAAAAAGAACGAGACCAGTACCAACAGGCGCGATAAATGGTTTATCCTCTTTTCGGATAGACGCAATGATCATTTGCAGCCCCAGCACCAAAAGCAGCGCCCCTCCGATATAGGTTGCAAGGAGACCGAGCCAACCAGATAAAAGCTGACCTGTCAGCATGCCAAAAAGCGGCATAAACATATGAAATATCCCAATGACAAGTCCAATATAAATGATCTGGCGGAACCTCAGCTGAATCATCCCCATCCCAAGTCCAACCGAAAAGGCATCCATCCCAAGCGCAAAAGCCATGATACTGAGTGTCAGCAATTCGCCAGCTAGTTCGTTCATGTAAATCCCCCTTGGACACGCATTCTCCTTTAACCTATGTTTGTCCAAGAAAGGTTAGAACTATTTGACCGAAGAGAGTGTACGCCCTCCTGCCGCTTTTTGCAGACGGTTCATAATAGCAGAACCAACACCCTGCTCTGAAAAGGCTTCTGAAATGATCATGTCTACATCCGTCTCATCAAATTGTCTCAGCACACGATATAGGTTTGCGGCAACAGTTTCAGGCTTCTCTCTCCATCCACAGCTGTAAACAACATCTGCCGTAAACAACGATTTCTTTTCTTCTGTTGTCAGTACACCGACTTTTTGACCCTCAGCCTGATACTTCTGAATGTGACGCTGCATCTCTTCATCACTTCCATGAAAGATATACATATGTGCTTCAGGTGCATAATGTGTGTATTTCATCCCTGGTGATACTGGTGCCTCGTCCTTTTTCGTTAAGCCTGGATCGACGCTGACTGTCCCCACTACTTCTTCTAATGCTTCTTTTGTAATACCGCCCGGCCTTAAAATCACTGGAATTTCGTCTACACAGGATACAACCGTTGACTCAACACCAATACCAGTAGAACCACCATCGACAATCCCAGCAATTCTTCCATCGAGATCACTCGCTACATGGTCAGCTAGTGTCGGTGATGGTTTCCCTGAGCGATTGGCACTCGGTGCGGCAATTGGCAGACCAGCTGCTCGGATGAGCTCAAGCGCAATGGGATGATCAGGCATTCTCACGCCAACTGTGGATAGACCCGCTGTGACCTGCTTTGATAAAGTGCCCGGTTTACATGGAAGAACAATGGTTAAGGCACCCGGCCAAAAGGCATCCATCAGCGCCTTCGCTTTTTCATTTTCTATTTGTGCAAATTCATGAAGCTGCTGAACTTCCGCAATGTGGACAATCAACGGATTATCACTTGGACGCCCTTTCGCTTCATAAATTTTCATGACGGCCTCTGTCTCTTTCGCATTTGCCCCTAGTCCGTAAACGGTCTCTGTCGGGAAAGCGACCACTTCGTTTTGCTGCAACAGCAGGGCTGCCTGTTCAATTTGTGGATAGTATGTGGATAAATCCTTTTCTAAATCCACAGACCACCTTTTTGTATTTAACATCATACAAACTCCTTTTAAAAAAGATAAAACTGTTGATATGTCTCAATTATCCTTTTGAAAGTATAAAAGATGATGCTAAATAAAACAAGCGTTGTCCACAATTTGTGGATAACGCTCGTTTAACAGTGGATAAGTATGTGTATAAGTCCAGTGTTTTGTGATTAACTGACCTTTTTTTGCAGTACCACGGCCTGTTCTTTCCCCAATGACTCTTTTGCATGCGCAGATACCAACACGCTATCCGGAATGCTCTCTAAAGGTGTGAATCCCATTAATGCTAAAAAGTCATGTGAGGATGAATGGTTTGCTACGACATAAAAGGTATCCACACCTATTTTTTCTCCCAGCGTTTGAATACTTTGGAATAAAGAAACAATGTGCCCCTGACCAAGTTTATCTGAAATGACAAGTGACCGCAGCAACCCCTCTTGTTCATTAAGCTGTTCAAGACCTAAGCAGCCTGCCAGCTGCCCGTCCCCATCTTCCATGACAACAAATGTCGTACGCTCTGCAATCGTTACTCCACCTTTCGCTTGTCCCTTTTCAAGAAACGCATTGATAGCTGGAGCATCATCTTCTGTGGCTATTCTTAATTGATAATACATGCTTTCACCTCTTTTTGATCTCTTACTTCAACTCTATGAGGCAAAAACAGATTTATACCTTTTTTAAGAGAAAAGACTAGAGACCCATTCGAACAGAAAGAATTTCACTTCTCCAGTCTCTTCCTCCTCTTCTTTCACCACTTCATTGACGGACTCACCTGTTTGCTGCTCTGCCACTTGGTCTTCACCATCCCCTTCTGGCGAGGCAATCGCTTCTCCATTTGAAAAGTCGATAAAGCAGAGAGGCGGGAATAACACACACCACCAATTGGCTCCGTCCCCTTCCCCAAGCGTAATTAAAATGGCTTCATATTTCCCAGCAGGATAGACGAAATTTCCATAAAGCTTTGTTGGAAAAGAAGCTTTTTGAAAACTCACTGATACGGATTGATCAATGTGTTGTTCTTTCAATTTTGCTTTCGCAATACGATTGATTTCTGGCAGCTTTGAACGAATGACACGTCTTGCTTCTTCAATGGATGTCAGGTCTTTGACCCACTCGGTCATATTGGCATTGACCTCATCTCGAATGCTTCTTTTCACATCCTGATCCGCCGAACGATCACTATTTGCTAAAATCCGTAATCGAATCGCTTCATCTGGTATCACAACAGGCTGGTTTGCAGAAGCAGCCGCTGTCTCCTCCCGGCCAAGGTTTGCAAAAGCACCGCATAATAATAGAAACATATAAAGACAAATCATCATTTTACTTTTCAACATGATGTGTTCCCCCCACTTTTTCTCTTCGCTACAAACATTGTGTCCAGGAAACTCATCTCTTAAACAGCAAACATGATTTTTTTAATAGATTATGAGTCAAACTTCCGCTCAGCGTAATAGAAAGCACTTGAAGTCTAGGAAGGACGAGTTCCGGAGCGAATGAACGATTCGTGAGCACCGGCACGTGATAAAGAATACGAGGGTTTGTCTACACGCTGAAAAGCCGTTCAATTTCAGAACGGCTTTGGAGTGAGGATTGGTAGTCAGAGGGGTACAGTCTCCCATCCCAATCACGGCTGATTTTCAAACCTGATTCTGTTTGGATGACAGTCATTGCCCCCTTTTTCTCAATTTCTTTTTTGACTTTTCCGTTTTGATCAATAAATTGAATGACCATTTCATAGTCAAATTCAATTCTGTCATCGCTTTCATCTGAAGGCGTAAACGTAATTTTTTTCAGCTTAATTTGACAATCTTGATCCTTGGCTGCTTCTAATACGTTTGGAAACATGCTGTCTTGTGTATATTCTTGATATTCATGCTCGGTTAAATAAAACTTCAACTTCTCCTTCATGTCAGATAGGTCATCCGTTCGATTCACTGTGTATTGTGCTTTTTTATAGCTTTCTCCAAATGCTGCTGCCTCTTTTTTAAAGCTCGGTTTACCGCAAGCACTCACAATCAATAGTACACTAACGATGACCAACACCATCGCATACCTTCTGTTCACACCATTCGCTCCTTCAAAACAAATTTATGTAAAAAAATCATGATCAGAATGTTCATTCTTTTATATATACGTTTCTCTTTTACCATAAGTTTCATCTTTACATAATAAAATAGTCCGACTTTATTCAGCCGGACTTTCCGTTTTGAATGTGTGCGCAAACAGCTCGGTCCTTCTCGTTAATATCCTTAACGATGCGAACATCAGCTGCAGGGAATGCCTGCATGAGAAGCGCTTTTACATCTTGTGCTTGCGTGTGTCCAATTTCAAAGACGACCACCGCCTGCTCGCTCAGTACGTTGTGGAGATCATGAACGAGCCGCTGGTAAAACCACAGACCGTCACGTCCATCCGTCAGCGCATGGACTGGCTCATGCTTTGTGACAACCTCTGATAGACTGTCCATTTCTTCTACAGCAATATAGGGTGGATTGGAAATAAACAAATCCACTTTGATGCCTTGATCTATGACTGGTTCAAGTAAATCTCCATGTAAAAAATGAACGTCTGCACCAAGCGCTTGTTGATTCCGCTTCGCTACCGCAAGTGCATCACGTGAGATATCAGTCGCTGTGACAGATAGAGATTCCTTTTCAAGAGCTAACGTAATGGCGATTGCCCCGCTTCCTGTGCCAACATCAACTGCTTTGAGCGGCTGATCGTGCGGGAATACGTCACCTGCCATATTGAGCGCTGCCAGTACGACTTCTTCCGTTTCAGGACGAGGAATAAGAACATGTTTGTTCACCTCGAAGGGACGACCATAAAAGAATTCAATACCCGTTAAATGCTGCACAGGCACTCCAAGTTTGTGCTGTGTGACAAACTCACTGAACAGTCGATCTTTCTCTTCTGGCAGTGGGTCATGAAAACGCGCAAGAAGTTCACTTCTGCTCCATCTAAGTACATGCATCAAAAGAAGCTCTGCTGCATTTTGGTCTCTACCAGCTTCCGTTAACAAAGAAGAAGCCCATTTAAGGGCTTCAAAGATCGTTCGTTGATTATTTTGCATTTTGAAGCTTTCTTGCTTGGTCTTCCATAATTAAAGCATCAATGACCTCGTCAAGTTTTCCTTCTAAAATTTGATCAAGCTTTTGAATCGTCAACCCGATGCGGTGGTCCGTTACACGGTTTTGCGGGAAATTATACGTACGGATACGCTCTGAACGATCCCCTGTTCCAACAGCAGATTTACGTGTTTGATCATATTCAGCTTGTGCTTCACGCTGGAATTTATCATAAATTCTCGCACGTAACACTTTCATTGCTTTTTCTTTGTTTTTGATTTGCGACTTCTCATCCTGACAGGATACAACGACACCTGTTGGAAGGTGAGTTAATCGAACAGCAGACATGGTCGTGTTTACACTCTGTCCGCCAGGTCCGCTTGATGTGAAAGTATCTACACGGATGTCTTTTTCATGGATATCAATTTCAACTTCTTCAGCCTCAGGCAAGACAGCAACTGTCGCTGTTGATGTATGAATCCGTCCGCCTGATTCTGTTTCCGGAACACGCTGCACGCGGTGTGCGCCGTTTTCAAACTTTAGTTTGGAATATGCGCCTTTCCCGCTGATCATAAAGATAATCTCTTTATAACCGCCAGTTCCAGTCACACTCGCTTCCATGACTTCCGTTTTCCAGCCTTGCATTTCAGCATAACGGCTATACATACGGTAAAGATTTCCAGCAAAAAGCGCAGCCTCTTCCCCTCCTGCTGCACCACGAACCTCCACAATAACGTTTTTGTTGTCGTTCGGATCTTTCGGGATCAGCAAGATTTTCAGCTCGTCTTCTAAACGTTCCGTTTCCTCTGTGAGCTCTGAAATTTCTTCTTTGACCATGTCGCGCATCTCGGCATCCAGCTTTTCTTCCAGCATTGCTTTCGCTTCGCTCAACTGGTCGTATGCCGCACGATATTGTCTATATACCTCAACAGTTTCTTGAATATCAGATTGTTCCTTCGAATATTCACGAAGCTTCTTAGGGTCGTTCACCACTTCAGGATCACTTAAATATTCATTTAGCTTTTCATAGCGTTCTTCGATTGATTTTAAACGGTCTAACATGGTCTTCACCTCTGTTTTGTGCGTAACAGTCTAATTATAGTATAGCGGGGTATGACAGTCAAAAAAATTTCCAAAACAATTGATTTTCTGCGATTTTTCGCTAGAAAGCACGATCTTTGGCGATTGGTTACTTGTTTTGTCTAACGTGAAGGAACAGGTCCTCCTTGAAGAGAATGGTACTTATAATTGAAAAAAGGGAGGGCATTTGGTTTGAATACAAATGAGGTTGCAAAAGAAATTGGTGTTTCTTCAAAAACGATTCAGCGTTGGGTTAAACAGCTTAACATCCCTGTCGCCCGGAATGAACTTGGACATTATGAATTTCATGAAGATATTGTACAGCTGCTCAAAGAAGTCAAACACCAAATGAGTGAAGGGGTGATCCTCCAAGACATTCGACTGCCAATCCATGAGGAAACAGTTCGTCAGTTATCGTCTGCTGTAGAAACTGATGAATCTACACAAAGGTTTGAAGCATTAGAAGAGCAAGTGAAGCAGCTCATTCAGCAGCAATCACACGTCCATGACGTTGAAGTGCGTTTACAAGAGCTCGAACGGAAACTGGCTAAAAAAGCAGATGAAGGTGTGTCCTATCAGCTGCTCCAGCATCGTAGAGAAATTGAAGATTTAACCACTAAATTTGAACGCCTCGCAGCCACACTCAAACAACCGTCTCAAGTAGAAGAAGACAAGGAAATCAAGCGCCCTAAGATCAAAAAGAAGCGTATGCTTTTCCCTCTGTTTCATTCATTTCGCTAAGAAAGGCTGCCTCGTTAGGCAGCCTTAGATTGCTGACAAAGGGCTAAAATGATGTTTATTTTAGCCCTTTGTCTTCTTTTCAGCGTGATAGAAAACCTTTGAAGTCTAGGAAGGACGAGCACCGAAGCGCAGACCTGACAAAGAATGCGAGGGTTTGTCTACACGCTGAGGCTGCCTCGTTAGGCAGCCTTTCTACTATTATTATACGGTAAGTGCAATAATGATCGGTAATGTAATTAATGACATGATTGCACTGATGACAAATGCGGATGCAGTCTCCGCTTCTTGTTTTTCAAATCGTGTTGCGATCATCGCTGCAACGGCTGAACCTGGGAAGGCAACAAGCAATACAGCTTTTGTAATTTCATCTGCTGAAAGACCCATAAGAATGGCGATAAAATACATAAGTAATGGTTGTACAGCTACTTTTAGCAATGCGATACTGAATGCCGGTAGGCTGAATTTAATCTTACGGATACCAACAGTGACACCGACTGCAAATAGCGCAACCCCTGATGTAACACTTCCAATTTCCTCTAACATTTCGTGTCCGATTTCAGGAAGTTTAAATCCTAAAAGAACAAGAACGATACTCGCTAGCGGTGCAAGTGCAAGCGGCTCTGATAAACCGTGCAAAATGGCTTTTGTTGTCATTTTCAAGAAGCTTTCGCCGTCTTTGGCTTTTCCTTTTGTTTTTTCACCGACAGTTGACACAATAATCGCAATTGGATCAAGCAATGCATTTACAACTATTCCGGTAATTGCAATCGGAATTGCAACTTCTTGGGCCCCAAATAAACTGCCTAAGACCGGAATCCCCATAAATGCAAAGGTCGGTTGAGCTGAGTTTAACGAAAAGATAGATGAATCTGTTAAATCATATTTAAAAGCAAATTTCGTCACAAGAAGGATAATGATATAAAAACCAACGATTCCTAAAATCAATGCAACGAAGAACGGAATTTGACTATAGAATTTATCTTTTGGTGTTGACAGAATGCTGGCGATAAAGTGCGCTGGCAAAGCATACTTTGTAACAAGTGTGCTTACACCTTTTGCAGATTTAGCGTCATAGCTGCCGAAGTTCCCTGCGAACCAACCCAGCGCGATAACGAAAAAAATCGGTGCTAGGAGGATCAAAATATTTAAAAAGTCCATCTTACTCTTCCTCCTTAAATCCTTTACATGTTTCAATTTATTGCGGCATTGTTTAGATTACCCTAAACAACGCCGCATGACATATTTTATTATGCTCTTACAATTTTTTTATATTCAGGAGTCCACATTGCGTCTTTCACAGCTTGTTCGATGTTGTCAGGCGTTTTTCTTGCGACTCCATCTTCAATCGCTGCTTTCGCTACTTCAATTGCCACATGGATTGACACTTCTTGCAATTTATCAATGCTTGGAAGTAGGCCAGCACCTGGTTTTTCGTGATCAACCATTTCAGCAATCGCATTCGCAGAAGCGACGAACATTCCTTTTGTGATGATTTTTGATTCCGTTACGATAGAACCAAGACCAAGTCCTGGGAAAACGAACGCATTATTTGATTGTCCGATTTCATGTTCGATGCCATTATACTCAACATTTTCGAATGGGCTTCCTGTTGCAACAAGTACACGGCCGTCTGTCCATTTAAATAGATCCTCTGGCACTGCCTCAGCAAGTGGTGTTGGGTTAGACATTGGCATGATCACTGGACGTTCTGTATGAGCTGCCATTTCTTTAATGATTTCTTCAGTGAATGCGCCGCCTTGACCTGATGTACCGATTAGGATCGTTGGCTTCACTTTGCGAACGGTTTCTGCAAATGAAATTTGTCCTTTTTCATCACGAGCCCAGCCCTCAACTTCGTCAGATGAACGAAGATACGGTTTTTGGAAATCAAGCACTTCATCTTCAAATTGATCTGTTAGCAATCCTCTGTAGTCTAATGTCCAGAAGGCATTGTTTGCTTCTTCTTCAGTCAGACCTTCAAGTACCATTGTGTCACGCACTTGATCTGCGATTCCGATACCAGCTGAACCAGCTCCAAAAATCACAACACGGTGATCTTTCAATTGAGTACCAGTTTTCTTGACAGCGGCAAGTACTCCCGCTAAAGTAATGGCACCAGTACCTTGAATATCATCATTGAATGTTAAGATGTTGTCGTTGTATTTTTTCATGATGTTACGCGCATTTTTGTTTCCAAGGTCTTCCCAGTGAAGCAATGCTTTCGGGAAGAATTTAAGTGCTGCTTTTACATAAGCATCAATGAATTCTTCGTATTTTTCACCTTGTACACGTTTGTGGTGGTTACCGATGTATAATGGATCATTCAATAATTTTTCATTGTTTGTTCCAACATCTAATACAACTGGAATCACGCGGCTCGGATCAATACCTGCTGCTGCAGTGTAAACAGCTAATTTACCGATTGCGATGTTGATACCACCAACACCCCAGTCACCAATTCCAAGAATACTCTCAGAGTCAGTTGCAACGATTAGGTCAATATCGCCAGCTGTTGCATGTAAGTTTTCAAATGCTTTCTCAATGCCGTCAATGTTGTCGATTGAAAGATAGACACCATGAGGTCTTCTGTATTCATGGCTGTATTCTTGAATCGCTTCACCAACAGTTGGTGTGTAAACAACAGGAAGCATTTCACGAAGCTTGTCTGTTAGAAGCTTGTAGAACAATACTTCATTACGGTTTTGCAAATCACTTAAGTATACGTTTTGACGAAGACGATCTGGCTGAGCTAGAAATTGCTTGTACGCTCTCTCCGCTTGCTGTTCTAAAGTCAGAACAGTTGGAGGAAGTAATCCTTCTAGTCCAAGCTCTTGTCTTTCTTCTTCAGAAAAAGCAACGCCTTTGTTCAACGTTGGAATCGATAATACATCTCTACCTGTTAAAGTGGTTTCGAGGTACCCTTCTTTTGTTTTCTTCACGTTGTTCATCAAAAACTACCCTCTTTCTAAAATATAAATAAAGTTAACTATTAATCAAAAGAATGATTAAGGAGAAAAATCCTTAATCAAAAAAATTATGACAAGAAATCGAACTTTTCGTTGAAATGCTTTACACTACAGTTAGTCATTTTATGCCTGCTTATGCTAAAACGCAAGCGTTGAAAATTAGATAATTTTTTCGTAGTGTTATTTAATTTATTTAAGTACAAATGATGGGTGTTCATCCAAAATCTCAAAAAACAAAACACAGCGGCATTTGCTATTTTTTTAATTGTCAAGTGTTGTACCAACGTCAAGTCTTGGTACTTCATGGTGATGTCTGCATCGTGCTTCGTATGATTCCTGCGCACCTACTAAAATAATGGGATCATCATAGGATGCGGGTTTACCGTCGATCAAGCGTTGTGTTCTACTCGCTGGGGAGCCGCATACCGAACAAACTGCTTGAAGTTTTGTTACAAGCTCTGCACATGCCATTAAATGCGGAACAACACCAAATGGCTCTCCTCTGAAGTCCTGATCCAGGCCTGCAACAATGACTCGGTAGCCTTTATCAGCCAATTGAGTGACAATATCAATGATTGTCTCATCAAAAAATTGCACCTCATCAATGCCAATGACATCGGTTCTTTCTGATATGTGCGTTATTATGTCTTTTGGTGAGGCTACTGCAATCCCATCTACTGATGAACCGTTATGTGACACAACTGAGCTTGTACTATATCGGTTATCGATCGCTGGTTTGAATATTTTTACTTCTTGTTTGGCAAAGGTGGCTCTTTTGACTCTCCGAATCAATTCTTCCGACTTTCCAGAAAACATACTACCGCAGATGACTTCAAGCCAACCGCTTTGTTTCATCACATACATAAGGTCTTCTCCCCCGTTTTAAAGTTCCATCAATCCACGTAAAAAAACAGGCAAGAACGGATTCCTGCCTGTTTATTGTATCTATTATTACTTAAGACCGTATTTTTTGTTAAAGCGGTCAACACGTCCAT
Organism: Bacillus sp. A015; assembly: GCF_053851875.1. NCBI lineage: Bacteria > Bacillati > Bacillota > Bacilli > Caryophanales > Bacillaceae > Bacillus > Bacillus sp. A015. Next base: position 24,864 of record NZ_JBSPZB010000003.1, on the reverse strand, counting down.
CAGCAGAAGCGAATTTTTGACGGCCTGTATAGAAAGGATGGCACTCAGAGCAAATCTCGATGCGAACCTCTTCTTTTACTGATCCAGTTTCAAACTCATTTCCACAAGCGCATTTGACTGTAGCTTTTTTGTAGTTAGGATGAATTCCTGTTTTCATCTACTGTCATCTCCTTCCGCCCTGAATCCAATTCGGAAACAGAGTTAATATCTCAGAATAAATTCTGAAACGCACATGATAAAATTATAACAGTGAGAGTCTATGATTGCAAATGTATTTTTTCAGGAAGTTATCTTCTTGATGCAGACATATTTGCTTGTTTCCATTCTTGCGTTAAAATATCGAAAAATTCTTGGTTTGTCTTTGTTTTTCTCATTTTGCGCATGAACTTCTCAGCGAAGTCAGGTGTATCTGACATCGATTTTCTCATTGCCCATAGACGATCAAGATGCTCTTTTGGCACAAGCAGTTCTTCTTTTCTCGTACCCGAACGACGAATGTCGATCGCTGGGAAGATTCTTCTCTCTGCAAGAGAACGGTCCAAATGAAGCTCCATGTTTCCAGTTCCTTTAAACTCCTCATAGATCACATCATCCATACGTGATCCAGTATCAACAAGGGCAGTAGCTAAAATCGTCAAGCTTCCGCCTTCTTCGATGTTACGCGCAGCACCAAAGAAACGTTTCGGGCGATGGAAAGCCGCTGGATCAATCCCCCCAGAAAGCGTTCGGCCACTTGGCGGGATGACAAGGTTGTATGCACGAGCAAGCCTTGTGATGCTGTCCATTAAGATGATGACATCTTTTTTATGTTCAACAAGACGCATGGCACGCTCTAATACAAGCTCTGCTACTTTAATGTGGTTTTCCGGTACTTCGTCAAAGGTTGAACTAACAACATCCCCTGCAACAGAACGTTCGATATCTGTTACTTCCTCCGGACGCTCGTCAATAAGAAGGACAATCAATTCTGCCTCTGGATGATTTTCAGAAATGCTGTTGGCAATTTCTTTGAGCAGAATGGTTTTCCCTGCCTTAGGCGGCGCAACGATTAATCCACGCTGTCCAAACCCAACTGGCGCCATCATATCCATAATTCTAGTAGACAGGTGATTAGGCTGTGTTTCAAGAATCATTTGGCGATCAGGAAATAGCGGTGTGAGTGCAGGAAAGTGAACACGTTCCTTTGCTGATTCTGGGTCGTCCCCATTTACCGCTTCTACATGAAGGAGGCCATAGTAGCGTTCATTCTCTTTTGGAGGTCGTACCTTTCCAGACACTTTATCTCCATTTCGTAAATCAAAGCGTCTGATTTGTGAAGCAGAAATATAAATATCTTCAGAACTTGGGGAGTAGTTAATCGGTCTTAAGAAACCAAATCCCTCAGACTGAATAATTTCAAGAACCCCTTCCATAAATAAGAGATCCTCTTGCTCAGCATTTGCCTTTAGAATGGCAAAGATTAATTCTTTTTTTGTTAGTTTGCTGTAATAAGAGATTTTGTAGCGTTTTGCTAACTCATACAGCTCTTTTAATTTCATATTTTCCAAAGATGAGATCGAAACATCTTTCAATATGGACACCACACTTTTCTAGTCAATGTATTTCATTACAAATGCATGACTATTGTATTTGATTAGCTTTTTAATTCCTTTTATTGTTGGAATGACCTCGCTCTAATGGTAACGCTCCCACTCGTTTTACCGTGATAGATAGAAACAATGTGGAATAGAGCTTTGTCAACATAGAGAAGGATAAAGAGTATATCGTCATGATGCGGCAGTATTTAAACTTGTTGAAGCTTAAAAGAAGTAAATTCGCAGGAAATTTCGCAGCACTCTTTAGTTTTACCTCATTTGCAGAGAATATTCAACTTTAAAAAGAAAATGATATACATTTGAAACCTATATGAAAAGCGGGTAATGAATACCCGCTTTCTGATTACGGACGAATGAAAAGATTCGGTTTTTTCTTTAAGCTGTGTCTGCCATCAACGAATCGAACAGTACCCGATTTCGCACGCATGACAACACTTTGTGTTGTTCCAACAGAGCCTTTAAATTGAACACCTTTTAATAACTCGCCGTCCGTTACACCTGTCGCTGCAAAAATGGCGTCGTCTCCTTTTACGAGGTCTTCCATTCTTAGGACTTTCCCAACATCCAGCCCCATTTTCTCACAGCGTCTCAGCTCTTCTTCACTTTGAGGAAGAAGCTTACCATGGATTTCACCACCAAGTGCCTTTAACGCAACAGCAGAAAGGACACCCTCAGGCGCTCCACCTGAACCAAATAGAATATCAACACCTGTGTGATCAAATGCTGTATTAATGGCTCCTGCAACGTCACCATCATCGATTAGTTTAATTCTTGCTCCTGCTTCTCTCAGCTCAGCAATAATTTTCTCATGTCGACCTCTGTTTAAAATTGTCGCAACAACATCTTCAATATCTTTATTTTTTGCTTTTGCAACAGCACGAAGATTATCAATGACAGGCGCTTCAATGTCGATGCACCCTACCGCTTCTGGACCTACTGCGATCTTATCCATGTACATATCAGGTGCATTCAGCAAGTTGCCATGATCTGCAACCGCAATGACAGCTAAGGCATTCCAGCCGCCGCTTGCCACAATATTTGTTCCTTCTAATGGATCAACAGCGACATCCACGCGAGGTCCATATCCGTTGCCAAGCTTTTCCCCAATATAAAGCATTGGTGCTTCGTCCATTTCTCCCTCGCCGATGACGACTGTTCCCTTCATCGGAATGGTGTCAAATACATCACGCATTGCACTTGTTGCAGCATCATCCGCTTCGTCTTTCTTTCCTCTTCCCATCCAACGGGCAGATTTTAAAGCGGCTGCTTCTGTCACCCGTACTAGTTCCATCGATAAACTTCTTTCCATTTTTGTCCAAATCTCCTCTCACAGTCAAAGCCTTATGAATTTTGAAGTTCTTCTATTTCTTGGTCATTCAGCTTTTCACGCCAGATGGTTGCACCCAAGCCTTCAAGCTTCTCCTCAAGCAAACTATATCCTCTGTCTATATGTTCAAGCCCTGTGATTTCGGTCACACCGTCTGCCATTAACCCTGCGACAACGAGACAGGCACCTGCACGCAGATCACTTGCTTTTACCTTTGCTCCTTGAAGCTGCGTTTGTCCGGTAATAATAGCAGACCTTCCTTCCACCTTCATGTTTGCACCCATTCGACGCAATTCGTCAATGTGCTTAAAGCGGGCAGAGTAGATCGTATCTGTGACCACACTCGTGCCTTTCGCTTTTGTTAACAAGGCCGTCATCGGCTGCTGAAGATCAGTCGGAAAGCCCGGATACACAAGGGTTTTGATATCGACAGGCTTGAGTCCTTCGTTTCTGCCAACGATCAGCATCTGATCGTTGCTCGTTTCAATGGTGAACCCCATTTCTCTAAGTTTCGCCGTAATTGATTCTAAATGAGTTGGGATCACATTATCAAGTACAACTTCATCTCCCATCGCTGCACCAGCAATTAAAAACGTACCTGCTTCTATGCGGTCAGGGATGATGGAGTGCTTACAGCCATGAAGAGATTCTACACCTTCGATTCGAATCACATCAGTACCCGCACCTTTGATTTTGGCTCCCATGCTTGCAAGCAGTGTCGCTACATCAATAATTTCGGGCTCTTTTGCGGCATTTTCAATCACCGTTTTTCCTTCAGCCAGTACAGCTGCCAGCATGATATTGATGGTCGCACCCACACTGACAACATCAAGATAAATACGGGCTCCGACTAATTTTTCAGCACGCAAATAAATGGCACCCTGCTCGTTTGTCACCTCGGCTCCAAGTGCTTCAAAGCCTTTGATATGCTGATCGATCGGTCTAGGTCCTAAGTGACATCCTCCTGGCAAACCGATGACAGCCTGCTTGAACCTGCCTAGCATGGCTCCCATTAAATAATAGGACGCACGCAGCTTCTTCACTTTCCCATTAGGAAGCGGCATGCTGATCATTGCTTTAGGATTGACAACCATTTCACCTTTTTCAAATGTTACCTTCCCGCCAATTTCTTCTAACAGATCTCGTAATGTGTCTATATCTGAAATATGCGGTAGGCCCTCAATGGTTACTGGAGAATCTGCGAGAATCGTGGCAGGAATCAGTGCCACAGCACTATTTTTCGCACCACTAATATGTACGGTCCCGCGTAAGGGGTCACCGCCGGCAATGTTTAACTTTTCCATATTTATCTCCCTTCTTAAAGAAGATCACTGTTGGAGTTATACTGTTTGTGGATGTCGCGCTTTAAAAGGTCTTGTCCAAAATTTAGCCAATATCAAGAGAAAGAATACAGGTTAAACGAAATTTGTCGGAAGAAAAATAATCGAAGCTTTGCGAGGCTGTGATGTTCTCTTCTTTGCACAAAACATTTCTTAGCGTTCTTAAGGAAAACTGCGGCAAACGGAATACGCTCCCGCCTGCCACAATCACTTATTTATTCCAATCTGCTAAAAATTGCTCAATGCCTGCATCCGTTAATGGGTGTTTTGTCAGCTGCTTGATGACTTTCAGCGGCATTGTGCCGATATGAGCACCTCTAATGGCAGCTTCTGTCACATGCTGCGGGTGACGAATGGATGCAGCAATGATTTGTGTATCTAATCCATGAACATCAAAAATGGTTTTCACTTCGCTAATGAGATCAAGACCATTGTGGCCAATGTCATCTAAACGACCGAGGAATGGAGAAACATACGTCGCACCAGCTCTAGCTGCAAGCAGTGCCTGATTTGCATTAAAAATCAATGTGACATTTGTTTTAATACCAAGGTCTGTTAACGCTTTGACAGCTTTAAGGCCGTCCGTTGTCATTGGAACTTTGACAGTGATATTTGGTGCAATGGCAGCAAGCTCTTTTCCTTCTTCAATCATTTCCTCTGCTTTTAAGGAAATGACTTCCGCACTGACAGAACCTGATACGACGTCAGTGATTTCACGAAGGCGATCGTGGAATGATACGTCCTTTTCTTTCGCTACTAAACTAGGGTTTGTTGTGACGCCTGCTAAAATGCCAAGCTCGTGCGCCTCTTTGATGTCTGCAATATTCGCTGTATCTACGAAAAATAACATAACTGTGCCACTCTCCCATCAAAAAATTGTCTGAAATGTAAATTTGATTGCGCTTTCTCAAGATATGGAGAAAACCGCCTGTGACTCAGGCGGCTTTCGGTTCTCATCAAATTATGCTTGGTTAGAAGAACCAAATTCGCGCATTTTGCCGATAACAGTCGCTTTAATTGCGTCACGAGCTGGTCCAAGATATTTACGTGGATCATACTCTTCTGTTTTTGCAGCAAGTGTTTCGCGTACTGCTTTCGCAGAAGCAATTTGGTTTTCAGTGTTTACATTGATTTTTGCTGTACCAAGTGAAATTGAACGCTTGATGTCAGCAGTTGGGATACCTGTTCCGCCGTGAAGAACAAGTGGAAGACCTGTCATTTTACCAATTTCTTCCATTTCAGCGAAACCAAGGTTTGGTTCACCTTTGTATGGACCATGAACTGAACCTAGTGCAGGTGCAAGGCAGTCAATACCAGTACGTTCTACAAGCTCTTGGCATTCTTTTGGATCAGCATAAATAACGCCCTCAGCGATGACGTCGTCTTCTTGTCCACCAACAGTTCCAAGCTCAGCTTCTACAGATACACCGTGGAAATGTGCAAGCTCAACTACTTTCGCAGTTGTTGCTACGTTCTCATCGAATGGGTGGTGAGAAGCGTCGATCATGACAGAAGTAAATCCTGCATGGATTGCTTTTGCACAAGATTCAAAGCTTGAACCGTGATCTAAATGAATCGCAACAGGAACTGTTACATTATATTCTTCGATTAACGCTTTAACCATTGCGACAACTGTTTTGAAGCCGCCCATGTAGCGTCCTGCTCCTTCAGATACTCCTAAAATAACTGGAGATTTCTCTTCTTCAGCAGCTTGTAAAATCGCTTGCGTGAATTCTAAGTTATTTAAGTTAAACTGTCCAACAGCGTAACCTTTTTCCTTTGCGTCTTTCAACATTTCTGTCATTGAAACTAAAGGCATGATGAAAAATCCTCCCTATGTAGCTAATTTGCTTACTAAAAAAAGCTCTCCACCCTAGCATGACCAGAATTTCTCGCCATATGTAAACTTTCAAAGTCAGATCGCTTTCTTCTTCTTATCTAGAATACCAATTATTCGACAAATCGGCAACAGAATGACTCGATTCAATCATTTCCAGCTAGCCATTTGTTTCAAGAGGCAAGTATTCTTTGACTGCATCTCGGATTTCATCAATATCAAATGGTTTAGCGAAGTGCGTCAATGCACCGAGTTCTTTGGATTCTTGAATCATATCTAATTCACCATAAGCTGTCATAATGATCACGCGGATGTCTTCATCAATTAATTTCATCCGTTTTAAAATCTCAATCCCATCCATTCCAGGAATCTTCATATCAAGCAGAACAAGGTTCGGTCTATGGTTTTTCACAATATCTAACGCTTGTAGACCATTAGCTGCTTGGAAGGTTTGATAGCCTTCTTTATGAAACACTTCATTCAATAATATTCTAATACCGTACTGATCATCGACAATTAAAATTTTCTCATTCATCTGTTACACCCCATTGCTTTCATTTTTCGCCATAAAAAGAGCAGTTGTTAAATAATTCTGTTTGATTTTCACATTTCCTTTATTTATAATAGTTTACTTTACGACATTTTCTGAGCATTTTTCCTAATATTCTCTTTATATTCTATTATAAAATGATCTGACCGAAGGAGGAAATGAGTCTTGTTAAAAATTTTCACCACCCAGTTATCAGGTATTTTTTCACGTATTGGAGAAAAGCAGGCAGAAGCGATTGAGGACGGTGCACGCCTTCTTGCTCAAGCCGTCGTCAGTGGACATGCTGTTTATTTCCACGGAAGGAATGAGCTGGCTGCTGTAGCCCTAGAGGCATCCGAAAGCAAGGAGCCATTTCCCGGTGCAAAAGTACTGCCGCTGGATCAAAAGGAGCGCAGCTTACTTCATCCAAGTGACAGGGCTCTGCTTTTTTATTCAGATCCAGAAGATCAGGAGATTCAATCCCTTGTAAAAGAACTGCACACGCAAGGTACGCCCATTGTTGGAGTTGGGCCAGCACAAAAGGAGACGTCAATAATTGAAGAGCATTGCGAAGTCCACATTGATTTCCAGCTCAAGAAACCACTTGTGCCTGCCGAGGATGGAAAAAGGTTCGGCTATCCTGCTTTAATGACCTGCTTATATGTCTACCATGCTTTATCGTTTACTGTGAAAGAAATCGTTGAGGAATATGAATAAAAAAACTGCCGAGAAGATGATATTCTCGGCAGTTTTTTGTTTTATTTTGATTCAGATGCTTGCAGTGAAGCACCAACGAAATCTCTAAATAATGGCTGTGGTCTTGTCGGTCTTGAAATGAATTCTGGGTGGAACTGAGAAGCAAGGAACCAAGGGTGATCCTTCAGCTCAATAATTTCAACAAGGCGTCCGTCTGGGCTTGTACCAGAGAATACAAATCCTGCTGCTTCCATTTTCTGTCTGTATTCGTTATTAAACTCATAACGATGACGGTGGCGTTCGTAGACCACTTCGTCATTGTATGCAGCATATGCTTTCGAGTCTTCATTTAATTTACAAGGGTACAGCCCTAGACGAAGTGTTCCGCCTAGATCATCTACATCCTTCTGTTCTGGAAGAAGGTCGATGATTGGGAATGCTGTTTCTGGATCAATTTCCGCTGAATGAGCTCCCTCAAGGCCTAGTACGTTTCTCGCATATTCAATAGACGCGACTTGCATTCCTAGGCAAATTCCGAAGAATGGTACTTTGTTTTCGCGGGCATATTGTGTTGCAATGATTTTCCCTTCCACTCCGCGGTCTCCGAAGCCTCCAGGAACAATCATGCCGTCTACATCTTGAGCGAGATCAGCTATATTCTCTGCTGTGACTTCCTCTGCATTGATCCATTTGATTTGAACATCAGCATCAAATGCATAGCCAGCATGACGAAGTGATTCAACAACAGAAATGTATGCATCTTGCAGCTCAACATATTTCCCTACAAGTCCAATCGTTACTTGTTTTGAAAGGTTTTGCACTTTGTCGACAAGAGCCTTCCACTCAGTCATGTCCGCATCTTGGCATTCAAGCTTCATGTGCTCACATACAAGCTTGTCTAATCCTTGTTTTTGTAAATCAAGCGGAATGGAGTAAAGGGTGTCTGCATCCTGACATTCGATGACAGCTTTTGTATCAATATCACAGAATAGAGCAATTTTGTCCTTCATGTCTTGTGTCATTGGCATTTCTGTTCTGACAACAATGACGTTTGGCTGAATGCCAAGGCTGCGAAGTTCTTTCACACTATGCTGTGTTGGTTTTGTTTTCAATTCGCCCGCTGCACGGATGTAAGGAACAAGGGTACAATGAATGTACATGACATTTTCACGTCCGATGTCACTCTTCATTTGACGAATCGCTTCAAGGAATGGAAGGGATTCGATATCTCCAACTGTTCCGCCGATTTCTGTAATGACAACATCCGCACCAGTTTCTTTCCCTGCACGGTATACACGGTCTTTGATTTCATTTGTAATGTGGGGAATAACCTGTACTGTACCGCCTAAATAGTCGCCGCGGCGCTCTTTTTTCAAGACAGTAGAGTAGATTTTACCCGTTGTTACGTTGCTGTACTTATTTAAGTTAATATCAATGAAACGCTCGTAGTGACCTAAGTCAAGGTCTGTTTCAGCACCGTCATCTGTAACAAATACTTCACCGTGCTGGTATGGACTCATTGTCCCAGGGTCTACATTTATATATGGATCGAATTTTTGAATGGTGACATCCATCCCTCTGTTTTTTAGAAGGCGGCCTAACGATGCAGCCGTGATCCCTTTTCCAAGTGAGGAAACAACTCCTCCTGTTACAAAAATATACTTTGTCATTTCGTATGCTCCTCTCTTTTTTACCCTTGCATGACTAGACATGCACAGCTTCATCCTTTTTAGAGTGTATCCCTAAATCTCTTGAAAAATAAGAAAGCTCCCTTTCAAATAAATGAAAGGGAGCGTAAATGAACGTATCTTTACGTACTCTTTTTAGAGAGCCCAAAATACATACTACATAGTTCGCTCTCGAAAGTCAAGACGGTTTTGTCCTGTTTTAAGGACCGGTTTGAGAGGGTTATTTGCCTTCCTTTTCCTCGTCTAAATCGTCTTCATCAATCTCCGTTAAGCCGTCATCATCTTCGTCATCATCTTCGTCGAAGTCTTCTAGATCTTCATCAACTTCTTCTTCATCTAAGTCGAGATCATCGTCGTCTTCAACAAGATCAAGATCTTCTTCAAGCTCTTCGATTTCTTCTTCCTCTTCAATCTCATCGAAGTCTTCTTCAACGACAGCTGCTTTTGTTTTTTTCTTTTTCGCTTTTGTTTTCACAGCTGGCTGAACTTCTTCTTCGATTTGATCAACTGGATACCAGCTGCGAAGTCCCCATCTCTGATCACCTAACGAAATAAAGCGACCATCTATATTTAAGTCTGTATAAAATTGGGCAAGTCGATCATCTAGATCAGATTTTTGTATCCCTTGCAAACGGATCATTTCATCTATTAACTCGGAAAACGTAATCGGTGTTTTGCTGTCTCTGAAAATTTCATAAGCAAGTTCAACTAAAGACATTTGTTTGAGCTGTTCCTGTGAGTATTCTTTCAAACTCAAGGTCAGACACTCCCTTTCTATTACATGTATGTATCCATTTATCAGTGAAATAATAAGTATTTATACCTTATTCTTACGACAAACCATACCTCTCATTATAAACAAATTAGGGGAGTTTATGCCACCTTTATTGATGTTAAATTTTGATTTTTTCTCACGGGGAGCACCTAGAGGTTCATCATCTGCGTTAAATTGGACTGGTTCTTGTGTGCGGCATGCTTTTTGTATGCGTCCTTCAAATAGAAAAAATCGAAACAGTCAGAGGCGTTATTGATGAATGAATACAATGACTGTACAGACAATGGCACCTGGTCGGCTATCGATCGGACGAAGTGATTATCATTTTTTTATAAAGCTTATAAAAAGGTACACGTAAACGGGTTTAAGTCTACGTGTACCCTTAATGAAAAAACTTGTTTTAAAACCTTTTTTCTTTGATGACCTTGTCTTCATTTTGTGCGAATACCGTTGCCTCTTTTTCGCAAGCTTTGTTTATCTTGAAAATCAACTATACATCTTATTTCTTCACTTGAAAGTTCATGCTTTACTTATCATTCATTACAGTACAGCAACTATTTCTTTTCCTAAAGAAATTAAAGCATCAATAATAAATGGTGCCGCAAAGAGAATCGATGCTTTCCAGTTCGCTTTTTTGTACTGGAAAAAGATCAAAATGAGAATCGATCCTATAAGTGCTGTGAAGATGTACAACCATAAGCTATGTACTTGCAAAATCCCCATACATATTACATTAATAAACATAATGAGAATCTTAGGAATCAGAGCATAAAACAAATGACTCTTAACCTCAGGAGCAAAGATCATTAATAAGAATTTACCGATTAGATACTGTACTAAGAGGCTTATTGTTGTTAAAGTTGTGGTGATTACAACAATTAGATTCAACATCGTTTCATAGGAGATATCCTCTAACAAAGCTTTCAAATCATCTAGTTTTGAAATGTAGCCATTCAACTCAATAGCAAAAGTGACAAAATAATAATTGGCCAGAATAAAAATGACCAATGATATCAGTGATGTTATTCTTGGACGTTGTTCCATAATAGCCTCCCATCCCCTATACTCATAATGCTTGAATGATCGTTTAAGCGTTTATTGACCATGCTATGGGAAACATATATGATGGTTGCTATTTTTTTGATAGAAAGATTCACTAACCTTTCAGATAGCATATCTATACTTTCTGAATCTAGAGATGACATGGTTTCATCAATTAGTATTGTTTCCCAATCTTTTACGAATACTAAAGATAACCCTACCTTCGCTTTCATACCCGTGGATGCTCTACTATACGAACCATCTAGGTTACCATCAAAAAAATCATTCACATTACACATTTGTTCTTCAGTCGGTGCAATATTAAACGTATTCCACAGAATCTCTAGGTTTTCTCTAATTGTAAATGGGTGAATACCAATAGGGTCCACATTTAAATAAAGAGTCGATTCTTTGTTTGTCTCAATATCTCCAGAGTATCTCTTATCTAAACCAGCTATCATTTTAAGGAGAGTACTTTTACCTGCACCATTTCGTCCCACTAAATGAAAGAGACCTGATGGAATTGAAAAATTCACTTTATCTAGTATCATATTGTTTTTGAATTTCTTCGTACATTCTACAAATTCTAATCCCACTTGAATCCCCTTCTCTGTAGTATTCTTCAATAAAAGCAACTATTATTGATAATGATAGAAAATAATAAGGAATCATACCCTTCAATAAAAGCAGCTATTATTAGGATGACTAACGATAGTAGATAATAAGGAATCATTTTTTTCATGACACCTAAAGCAGCTTTAATTGATTTCGTATAAATTAATGTGAAAAGCACATACTGGCTTATTCCTTGATACAGCAACATATTTGGAAATTCTAATAACCCATGAGGAATTAATTTATCTAAAGCTTCTTGTGCTCCTAGCGTTCTAAAACCCATCGTAATGACGAAGGACGAACCTCCAAAATCCATTATTTGAAATAACGGCGACAATAAAAACCCCAGTAGATACATTGCAAAGTTCGTTAAGTTATGAGTCAGGACTACAGACATAAAATCCTGGCCCGAAGTTGGCGGTGCTGCTTCAAATAAATCTTTGTTGACTATGTTCCCAAGATAAATCCCTGTACCTATCAGTAATATACAGTAGATAGAATAGTACCACAGAAAATATTTCAATCTTTTATGTATCATTTTCCTCCTCTTTTCATGAAGTAATAGTGAAAATTGTAATGCATATTAGTAATAAAATCGGCAAGGAGAGTTTCAGTAACTTATGTTCATAATCGCTGATTAATAGTTCTGTTTTTCTGAAATATACGACCCCAATAAAGGTTATAATAGGAATCGATAAAGTATTTTTAAGAATGATTGAGATATCGGAAGTGTTTATCATTACTCCGACGATTCCACACATGCTTACAAAAATCAGCACAAGACATAGTAAATAAATCGTGCTGGATTTAAACCTCTCATATGGACTTACAATCAAAGAGGCTTGCAACGTCTCGACTCTTGCCTTATCAAGCATGATCTCTTCCTTTTTTGACCCTATTAAGATTTCTAAGATCGTTATAAAGTTTATATAGACTAGAATTAGCGCAGGCAGGTTTTCTACTTTTGTTAAAAGAGATTGAGCAAAATAAGTAAGCACTGAAGCTAAGGTACCTATTAAGACTATTAATATTTTATTGCTCTTTATATAAGACAAAAATAGATAAAGAATACTTCCAGATCTATATTTCTTATTAGCACTTTTTAAAAATGAAAGTCCAGTTGTCGGCGGTATACTATGCGAATTACTTATGTAAATATAAATAAGAAGAGATTGTACTATCTGCAGTATAATAACTGCTTCAAAAAAGGACATTATCATATACCAAAATTGTAACAAAAGGAGTATTCTGTTCATGATATTGAATAGACCAGACAATAATTGAGATGCAAAGGAAAGTATTATAACAACAATTGATAGTATAATAATTAAATATTGCTTTTCTACTAACAAAAAAGTTGAAGAGATTAAACAAGCAAGAAATAATTGAACTGCATATCCTTTTTTAATAGTAAAGAATAAATGTTTCAACAACAATTGTTTAGAGATAAAGACCAAGCCTGGTTGTTGTCTTCTGTATGGTAATACACAACGATTGATATTTGCTGTAGCCACAATATATATTGAAATAAAAATAAAGCTGTTCAGGTAAGAGCTGGGAATCACACCGCGATAGAAAATAATCGCTACCATAACAATAAAAGAAAAAAGAATCATCCCAATATAATTGAGGTACCCCATTATACTTCGATCATACATTTTAAATAGCTCTAGTTTGTACATAAGTCACTTTAACAAGCAGCAGCTTTGGCTTTTCCTTGTTTTTTAAGTTCAGCCAAAATACCCGCATTCCCTTTACTAACACCAAAGTTTGCTGCAATTAAAGAACCTCTACCAACAATAAAAGATGCCATTGTAACTGCTAATGACACTAGTGAGAATAAACAATTTTTTTTTGCTTTTATCATAAAGAAATACCTCCTAATTAATGTTTATAATAATCCATAATGGGCATAAAACGTTAAATTAGTTTTAAAGTCGCCGTTTATTGACACCGTTTCACCATACAATCTCAGAAAAAATCATCTCAATAAAGATTGAGATGATTTTTTTTGAGATTAAAAAGCAGCAGCTTTAGCTTTTCCTTTTTTCTTAAGGATAGCCAAAATAGTAGCAGCTACACCTGCACTAATTGTTCCTACACCAGTGAACATGCCAACGACAGTAATGACAGTTGCTACTGAGGACCAAGTATCTAAGAAATTAACCATTGCAAACGCGGTTCCAGAACTAACACCAAGATTTGCTGCAATTAAAGAACCATTACCAATCACTAAAGCTACTAATGTTACCGCAAGAAGTAACAGCGATAATAAAGCATAAAACTTAGAATCTGTTGCTTTTGTCATAATATGACCTCCTTCTATTATTTACCACTCTTTTAGTCTAACAAGAATTAAATTACATTTCAACATTTTTTGTAAAATATGTAATATTAATTTAAATAGAGGTATTTATAACCAACTATTATCAGGGATTAAGTTCATTTTCCATTTTTACAGGGCACTTATGTAATGGCATAAAATGCTCTGATTCTCTAAAAACTAGTCAAAATTTCTAATAAACACTATCAAAAAATCAATTCGTTCATATTTTTATTGACCTGTCTTAGAGATAGGTAACTTTTATCATGACTTAAAAGATGATGGCATTTATATTTATAGGTATGATAAGCTACCTTTATCCTTGAAGTTATTAACGGAATATTATTAATAAAAAACGTTCATCTTTACTAAAGGCAGAGCTAAATTCAATGAATAGCTCTCTCTCATTCTATTCTCTGTAAACTTATTTTGAATTCAAGAGAATTGATGAATTGAATTGGCAGTACATCATACACTTGAATCTTATAAAGACAAGAACCTTATCATTTATTAAAATGCTAATAACCTGATCGAACATGTCAGTATCTTTATACATCGCAGTTCCTATGACATCCTTTGAAAAATTTTAATATATTAGAAAATTCAATAAACTTACTATTCTTCAAAACCCAATATAAGCCCCTGTATACCGATGATAAAAAAGACTTAAATGGGTGGAATCAACTACTTAAAATAAACCAATTTCTCGATTTCAAAAAAATCGAAACACTCATATTGAGCTGTCTCGACTTCGGTTGATACTAGAATAAATGTACTTAATTAAAGGCTTTATTTTCGAAGGTGTTATTCTTGTATTAAACATCTCACTGGTCATCTCTGCAATTTCTTTAAATCAAGATATTCGGACAAATAAAATCTTTTCTTCATTTATATAGTTTGAATAATATTTATCATTTTAGAAATCCATTCTCTTTTAGAATGAAGCTAAATCCTGATATTTCCGCAAAATTGAAAACACTTTCGGCATTTATTTACTAATGATTAATTTTATATATCTCAAGCATTGAGATTTGCTTTAATTATGTGATGTCTAAGAGATGATTGCCTCAGTTTTACTTATAATATATAATATGCTTAAAAATTAATTGATGAAAACTTTATAGCTATACACTTTTATACTCTATCTTAATCTAAAGTTTCTGAAATAATGAGATTACTACAGCTATGGTCAATACAATTCCTGCAAACATTAATACAATTAATTTTCTATTACTGTTTTCTTTTTGATCATTGTCTTTTTTTGAAGTCTTCGAAAGTTCTGCGGAAACCAGAATCCATATAACCATGGTTACGATTCCTAAGGTGGTAGCAGTGCTCATAATAACCTCCCATATTTATATTTCTTCAATTTTAACATAATCCCATGATAAGATGGATCGATACTGGAAATTCTCTTAAATTAAGGGGAAATTAACTATTACCTTTTATGCATATTTACCTATTTCTTTATTATCGTCTAATACTTTAGTAAGTTTGTTGCCAGTTCATATGTATCAATACTCTCTACATCATCGGTGACAGGTCACTATTAAGTTAAAGCTGTTATACTGCTGACACAATCCTTTTTCCACCACTAAAAAAACTTTAGATTTTGCTACTGATTTAAAATTTTAAAGCTGATTGAACCGCACTAAAACAGACCACCTCACGTTCAGGTGGTCTTTGCTTTTTCTACTTATCTAGCAGTTTCCGCGAAATGACCAGCCGCTGGATTTCCTGTGTTCCTTCGTAAATTTGAGTGATTTTCGCATCACGCATGTATCGTTCGACTGGGTAATCCTTTGTATAGCCGTATCCGCCGAAGATTTGAACGGCTTCTGTCGTCACCTTCATGGCTGTATCACCGGCAAAGAGCTTGGACATGGCTGATTCCTTTCCATACGGAAGCCCTTTCGTTTCAAGCCATGCTGCCTGATAGGTGAGCAGCCTTGAGGCTTCAATCGCTGTCGCCATATCGGCTAGCTTAAAAGCGATCCCTTGCTGCTGAATGATTGGTTTTCCAAATTGCTTGCGCTCCTTTGCATAATTGACCGCCGCATCAAGAGCGCCTTGGGCGATCCCAACAGCCTGTGCAGCAATGCCGTTTCTGCCGCCATCGAGCGTCATCATGGCTATTTTAAACCCTTCTCCTTCTTTGCCGAGCCGGTTCCTTTCATGAATGCGACAATCTTCAAAGATGATTTCAGTTGTTGGCGATGAGCGTATGCCCAGCTTGCTTTCTTTTTTACCTATCGAGAAGCCCGGTGTCTCTTTTTCTATAATAAAAGCGGTTGTATTTCGAGATGCAGCTTCTTGGTCTGTCACGGCAAACACAATATAATAATCCGCAATGCCTCCATTTGTAATAAAGATTTTCGCACCGTTCAGGACGTATTCACTACCCGCTTTCACTGCTGTTGTCTTCATTCCGCCGGCATCAGAACCGGAGCCGTTTTCAGTGAGAGCGTATGCTCCTATCTTCTGTCCCTCTGCAAGCGGCTTTAAATAGGTCTCTTTTTGCTCATCTGTCCCAAATGTATAGATTGGCCATGAGGCGAGAGATGTATGGGCAGACAGGGTAACGCCAGTAGAGGCGCACACTCTTGAGAGCTCCTCAACCGCTATGACATAGGCTAAATAGTCACTGCCGATCCCGCCAACCTCTTCCGGCCAAGGTATGCCCGTTAAACCGAGTTCCGCCATTTGGCGAAAAATAGCTGGATCATAGGTTTCTGTCTCATCTCGCTCTGCTGCTGTTGGCTCCACTTCATTTCTCGCAAAATCTCTCACCATTTTTTGTATCATTTCATGTTCGTCACTTAATTGGAACTGCATCATGAGCCACCTCATTTCATATTAGCTGTTTACAAATGACCAGCCTTTGAATTTCACTTGTTCCTTCATAGATTTCACAAATTTTCGCATCACGAAAATAGCGTTCTGCGTGATATCGATTGGTATAACCGTCCATGCCTAGCAAATGGATCGCTTCTGTACTGATCTCAACCGCCGTTTTTGAAGCAAATAACTTCGCCATCGACGCTTCCTTTGTGACCGGGCGATTTGCCTCTTTATAAGAAGCTGCTTGATAGACGAGCAGCTTGGCCGCTTCAAGCTTCGCCGCCAAATCGCCTAGCCGAATGGTCGTTTCAAGACCAGCTGGATGCTGCTTTAAATAAGTCACTGCCTCCGTTAATGCGGCTTCTGCAATACCAAGGCTTTGGGCCGCGATACCGATTCTCCCCGCATTTAAGCTAGACATGGCCATTCGGAAGCCCTCTCCTTCTGCACCGAGCAGCTGCCCCTTCGGAATTCGCACGCCATCAAAATGAAGCGTCACTGTTTTTGATCCGTGCAGCCCCATCTTCTTCTCATCTTTTCCGATCGTAAACCCCGGTGTATCTTTTTCGACAATGAACGCCGATATATTTTTTTTAGCAGAAGCGGGATCTGTCACTGCAAATACAAGATACAATTCTGCTTCCCCGCCGCTTGTGATAAAAATTTTCGTTCCATTTAACTCATAGTGGTCGTCTACCCGCTCTGCTCTAAGCTGAATACTAGAAGCATCTGAGCCAGCTGTTGGTTCAGTCAGGCAAAAGGCTCCCAGCTTCTGCCCGGACGCAAGCAGCGGAACATAGGATTCTTTTTGCTCGGTCGTACCAAAAGCCAAAATAGGCATCGTCACAACAGATGTATGAACGGACACAATGACACCGATGGTTGCACTCACTTTCGACAATTCATGAATCGCGATGATATACGTTGTAAAATCTGCCCCTAATCCTTGATACGCAGCTGGTATCGGAAGCCCTAGAAAGCCTTGCCGTCCCATCTCAGCTAAAAGTGTGCTTGGAAACTGGCCTTGTTCCATGGCTTCTACTTCAGGGAATACATGCTGGCGTGCAAATGAGGACACTTGTTCTCTCCAGAGACGCTGTTTTTCCGTTAGCAAAACATCCATCTTGACTCCCCCTATGAGTGGTCGTGGTATGTGTAAAAACCTCTCTTTGTCTTTCTGCCAAGCCAGCCTGCGCTTACGTATTTTTTCAAAAGAGGACAAGGTCGATATTTGCTATCTCCAAGACCCTCGTGAAGGGTATTCATAATAAATAAACATGTATCCAGTCCGATTAAATCAGCGAGACGAAGCGGACCCATTGGGTGATTCATTCCAAGTGTCATGACGCTGTCAATGCTTTCTGCATCTGCCACGCCTTCATAAAGGGTATAAATGGCTTCATTGATCATCGGCATCAATATACGATTTGAGACAAACCCCGGGAAGTCTTCCACTTCAATTGGGGTTTTGTTTAATTTCTTCGCTGTTTCAAAAACGATTTGATACGTTTCGTCATTCGTTTGCAGGGCACGGATGACCTCAACCAGTTTCATCACAGGAACCGGATTCATAAAATGCATGCCAATGACCTGCTCTGGCCTTGTCGTAACGGCTGCTAATTCTGTGATCGATAAGGAAGACGTATTTGTCGCAAATATCGTCTTCACCTCTGCAAATTGATCGAGGGTTTTAAAGATTTGTTTCTTAACACTCATTTGTTCAGATGCCGCTTCAACCACCAAATGAGCCTGCTGTACGTCCTTTAAATCTGTTGAGATGGCAAGCCGCTGCGTAATATCACGGACTGCCTGATGTGCCAGCTTTCCTTTTTCCGCTCGTTTCGTCAGCTGTTTGGTCATGGAGGAAATCGCTCTATGAATCTGCTCTTCTTGTGCATCATGGAGCAGGACTGTGTAGCCTGACTGAGCAAATACTTGGGCAATGCCTGATCCCATTTGACCAGCCCCGACGACCATGACGGTCTCTTCTGTACGCATGACAATAAACGCCTCCCTTTTAATCCACCTTGATCATGATGGCATCTCCTTGACCGCCCCCACTGCAAATCGCCGCGATGCCAATGCCGCCGCCTCTTTGTCTGAGTGCATGAATCAAGGTCAGTATGATACGTGTTCCGCTTGCCCCAATCGGGTGACCGAGCGCGACTGCTCCTCCGTTGATATTCATTTTCCGCCGGTCCAGCCCGAGTATTTTTTCGCATGCCAGAGCCACTGCTGAAAAAGCCTCATTGATTTCAAACAAATCGATATCCTCTACACGCTTTCCTGTTTTCTGTAACATTTTTTCGATCGCAAAGGCTGGTGTTTTTGGAAAGTCCTTTGCCTCTACTGCTACCTGTGTATGTCCAAGCACGACAGCCATTGGCTTTTCGCCATGCTGCTTAGCATATGTGTCTTTCATTAGAAGAAGCGCACTTGCTCCGTCATTGACACCTGGTGCGTTCCCAGCAGTGATGGTACCGGTCTGATCAAAAACAGGCATGAGCTTTGATAACCTTTCATATGACGTATCACGCCGCGGGGATTCATCTTCTGTGATCAGCTGATCTCCTTTTTTCGTCTTGACGGTGACTGGGGTGATTTCATTTTTAAAAAAGCCGTTTTTTTGAGCTTCAATGGCTCGTTCATGGCTTCTTAGCGCCCAAAGGTCCTGCTCTTCTCGCGTGATGCCGAGCTCCTTCGCTGCCATGCTTCCATACCCGCCCATATGAACACCTGTAAACGAACAGGTTAATCCATCTAAAATCATCGCATCTTGTACCGCGCCATCTCCCATTTTGTAGCCCCATCGCGCTTTTTTTAGAAGATAAGGGGCATGAGACATGGATTCCATACCACCCGCCACGATGACCTCCGCATCACCTGCTCGAATGATTTGATCTGCTGTGCTGACACTGCGCATTCCAGAAGCACAGACTTTATTGATGGTTTGCGTCGGAACCGACCATGGAAGATCAGCATATCTAGCTGCTTGCCTAGAAGGGATCTGACCTTGTCCTCCTTGAAGGACACTTCCCATGATGACCTCATCCACCTCATGAGAACTTGAGGCTCTTTCCAGCGCAGCCTTGATCGCCATTCCGCCTAATTCTGCGGCAGTTAAACCACTTAAAGATCCGCCCAGTTTTCCAAATGATGTTCTCGCTCCAGATACAATGACTGTCGTGCTCATGTATTTCCCCTCCTGTTTGTTACCGCTTACATATTGTCCAGGCAGCTGATGAACAGCGCCATGCTTAGGCCGATGAACATCATATTCATCGGCCTGCCACTCTACGAAGCCTGCGTTTTAGCCTCTCCAAACACTGATTTTTCAAGAAGTTCTGCGACGTCAAATGTGCCGACCTGCTCCTCTACTTCTTTCGCTTTTGTTCCGTCTCCCAGCATGGTTAAACAATAAGGACATCCTGAGCTGATGATGGATGGCTGCACCTGTAAGGCCTGCTCCGTTCGTGCTGTGTTAATCCGAGTACCTGTCTCTTCTTCCATCCACATTAAGCCTCCGCCTGCACCGCAGCACATACCGGTTTCACGATTGCGCTCCATTTCTTTCAGCGTCACACCAGGAATGGCTTTTAAAATGTCTCTTGGCGGGTCATACACCTCGTTATATCTGCCCAGATAGCAAGAATCGTGGAAGGTAATCACCTCGTTCACTTCATGTACAGGTGTTATTTTCCCTTCTTTCACTAGCTCTGCCAGTAATTCTGTATGATGGTATACTTCTACCTCAAGCCCGAAGTCTGGGTATTCATTTTTAAATAAATTGTAGGCGTGTGGATCAATCGTGACGATCTTTGTCACGCCGTTTTTCTGAAATTCTTCAATGTTCTTTGTGGCAAGCTCTTGGAATAAAAATTCGTTCCCGAGTCTTCTTGGTGTATCGCCTGAGTTCTTCTCTTTATTGCCTAGGATGGCAAAGGAGACACCTGCTTCATTGAGCAGTTTTGCAAAGGCAAGCGCAATCTTTTGACTTCTATTGTCATATGCTCCCATTGAACCAACCCAGAATAAATAATCAAAGGTCTGATCTGCTTTTTTCAGCTCTTTCACTGTCGGCACATGCACATCTTCTCTAAGTTCACGCCAATTTTCTCTTTCTTTCCGGTTCAATCCCCATGGGTTCCCTTGGCGCTCAATGCTTGTCATGGCACGCTGTGCATCTGCATCCATTTTTCCTTCTGTCAGTACGAGATATCTGCGCATATCAATAATTTTGTCGACGTGTTCATTCATGACAGGGCATTGATCTTCACAGTTTCGGCAAGTCGTACATGCCCAGATTTCTTCTTCCGTAATGACCTCACCAATGAGAGATGGATGATACATGGTGCTGGCAGCTGATTCTTCCGCTCCAGCTCCTCTCGCCTGCATCGCCAGCTGATTCCCTGTTGTCTGCTTGAAGGCAAGCTGCGGGACCCACGGTGTCTTTGATGTAATAGCAGCCCCTTTATTTGTTAAATGATCCCTTAACCTTAAAATCAAATCCATTGGAGAAAGCATCTTCCCTGTCCCTGTTGCCGGGCACATATTTGTACAGCGCCCACATTCCACACAGGCGTAAAGATCGATCAGCTGAGACTGACGGAAATCTTCCATTTTCCCAACACCGAAGGTCTCTTGTGTCTCATCTTCAAAATCAATTTTTTGCAGCTTGCCTGGCGGGTCCAATCTGCTGACAAATACATTCACCGGTCCTGCAATAAGATGAGCATGCTTAGACTGCGGAACGTACACTAAGAACGTCAGTAAAATGAGAAGATGCACCCACCATGCGACATAAAAAACAATTGTTGCCGCAAGAGGCGAGAGCCCGCCCAGCAAGAAAGCAATGCCCGAAGCTATTGGCTCAGTTGGTGATAGGGCGTGTCCATGCCAGATGATGTTCATGCCGTTCCCTAATAATACTGTCAGCATCAAGCCGCCAATAAACAGCAGCACAAGACCTGATTTAAAGCCTCTTTTTAAACGGACAAGCTTCTCCACATATCTTCTATGGAAAGCCCAAACAACCGCCACTAAAATCAGAAGTGTGACGACCTCTTGGAAGAACGTAAAGACGCCGTACAGCGGACCTAACGGGAGCCCGCTATCTGGGACAAGTCCCTTCATAATAAAATCAAGGGCTCCGAACTGAACAAGAATAAATCCATAGAAAAACAGCACATGAATGATGCCGCTCTTCTTATCCTTTAACAGCTTCTTTTGCCCAAACACATTGACCCATACACGCTCTAAACGCTTCTTCATGTCCTGTTGAAACTCTTCTTTTTTACCAAGACGAATATACGCCGCTCGTGTTCGAATGAGATAAATAAACAAATACACAGCGTAAGCGGTCACCGCCGCAAATGCGATCAAGTTCATCATTAAAAGGCTATTCATCTTGCTCCCCCTTTCATTCCCCACAACCCACTTTGTTCCGTTTCCATGTTGTACCTCTATCATAAATAATGAATGAGTATTCAGTCAATATTTTTTGTGCGTTTGGGTACACTATTGAAATATGCAAAAAAAGGAGGACCCTTCATGATCGCATTGATCATCCTACTCGTACTTATCACAATCGTACTACTCGTGATTTTGGACCTTTATATGGCAAAGAAATATTTTTCTACCCATGCTTTCGAACGGACTTTTGACCAGACAAGTGGCGATGCAGCCTTTTATCATGATGGCGAACCAATTTTTGATCAGCTGCTCACTGATATTCAGCAGGCCTCTTCTTCTATTCATATGATGTTCTTTATTGTAAAGAACGACAAGATTGGGCAAAGGATCTTACAAGCACTTAAAGCCAAAGCAGAGCAAGGCGTTTCGGTCTTTTTGCTCACCGATCGATTAGGCTCCTATCCATTTGATCAAAAGTCGATCGACATGCTCAAAAAAAGCGGCATTCAATTTTATTTTTTAAATAAACCTCGTTTTCCTTTTTTGATTTATCGTTTAAACATGAGAAATCACCGCAAGATTACGGTGATTGATGGGAAGATTGGCTATATTGGCGGGTTTAATATCGGCGATGAATATGTAGGGAAAAACGGCCGGTTTGGCATTTGGAAGGACTATCACCTGCGAATGACAGGACAGGTTGTCGCAGACCTCCAGCATGTGTTCCTCAATGATTTGTACCGAGCATCAGGCATACATCAGCTGCAATACGAGGTTTTCCCTGCATTGGAACCGGGAACATTACAATGCACTACACGTGCGACTGCTGGCTTTTCTTTAGAAGCTTTATTTCTCCATGATATTCAGCAGGCTAGGCAGCAGATCACCATCTGTACGCCTTATTTTATTCCATCAGCCCCTCTTCTCAAGGCCCTGCTTGAGGCACGGAAGCGAGGCGTCACTGTCGAAATCATCATCCCCATGAAGGCGGATCATCCTTTTGTGAAAGAAGCTGGATTTCATTATTTGAAGGATCTGATTGCCTCTGGCTGCCTTGTGTATCGTTTTTATAAAGGGTTTTATCATTCGAAAGCGATTCTCATTGATCACAGTCGGTGCATCATCAGTACGGCGAATTTTGATAAACGGAGCTTGTTTTTAAACGAGGAAATAGATGTCGCCATTGATGATGAAGTCTTTACTGCACACGTGGAGGAAAAGATTCGTGAACACATTGAAGTGTCTGAGCTCATGACAGAAGAGAAATTTAAACAGCGCCCACTTTTCACACGGCCGCTTGAGTGGGTAGGCGCCATGTTCTCGTATTTTTTATAAAGGAGATGACATATGCGTTATCGATTTGGTTATGTTTCCAATGCCGTCACCCTGTGGGAAGCTTCTCCTGCCAAGTCGCTGACCTTTGCAAGATACAGCAAGCTCTCAAAGGAAGAAAGAGAAGAGGCTTTATTGCGAACTACGAAGGCCAATCTCGTGAATACATTAAGAACACTTTATTTTGCGATTGCTCATGACATTCCGCTTTACCGTTTTTCCAGCTCGATTGTTCCGCTGGCAACCCATCCCGAGGTTCGCTGGGACTTTGTGACACCCTTTCGCAAGGAATTCCTTGAGATTGGCGAGTTGGTCAAACGGCACGGGTTACGAGTGAGCTTTCACCCCAATCAATTTACCTTGTTTACAAGCCCAAAGCCCTCAATTACAGAGAATGCCGTGATTGATATGACGTATCATTATCAGATGCTTGAGGCGATGAAGCTCGAAAAGGAAGGCTATATGAATATTCATGCAGGCGGTGCATATGGAGATAAGGCATCGGCACTTCACCGCTTTGATGAAAATATAAAACAGCTTCCGGCTCATATCAAGGCGAGAATGACTCTTGAGAATGATGACAAAACGTATACGTCGTTAGAAACGCTCGGTGTATGCGAAAAGCACGACATTCCGTTTGTTTTTGATTACCATCATCATGTGGCAAACAAAGATGACGATGACGCGCTTGATGATATCCTGCCAAGAACGTTCGACACCTGGATCAACACTGGCATTCCGCCTAAAATCCATTTGTCCTCACCAAAATCAGAAAAGGCGATACGCAGCCATGCGGATGGAGTGGATATGTCCTTTGTCTTACCGCTTTTTCAAGCATTAAAGCCTTATGGGCGCGATGTAGATTTTATGATTGAGGCAAAGCTAAAGGATCAAGCCCTGCTCCGCCTTGTCGAAGAGCTGTCTGCGATTAGAGGTAATCGGCGAACGGGCGGAGGAACCATCGAGTGGAAATCATAGAGAAAGGTTTACCCCTGTGCAAATAGGGGTAACAAAGCTATTGTGAGAAAGTAATTAACAGGAGGATATGAAGATGTCTCAAATCTATTCAATCCGAATCGCTGCGAAAGCATTGAATTTACATAAGCTTATTTCTCTATATGAAAAGTGCCATCAGGCTCAGCATCGTTTATATGTATATTCTAAAAAAACAATGTGCAACATTAAAAACATCGTAGAGCTTGAAACCTTCAGGCTCACTCATTTAGAGTCAGACTACTTAATTGTGGTAGAGGGAAAAAAGGCACAAGATCTCCTTCAACCATTTGAAAAAGAGAAGGTTTCATGAAAATGAGCAGCCTAGGGGCTGCTCAGATTGTAGAGAAACTCATGTTTTTCTACAATCTTTTTTATTTTTAACGTATGTATGAAGAATGAAATGTATTGAAAAAGGCCTCCCACACACCTAGCCTAGCTTCGCTAGGTGTGTGGCAATCTTCTTCATGTTCTGGCACGCAGCTGTGAGAAGAACTTGCTCACTCACATTCTGTTTTCC